>JAUXJB010000101.1 GCA_030624945.1 Deltaproteobacteria bacterium
CGCCTTCCACCTGCTGTTTTTCGGATTCCTGGGCTGCCTCGCGAACGTGGCCTGGATCGCGTTCGTGCGTTCGCCGACCCCGTTGTTCGGCGCGGCTGTGCTCCTGTCCCTGGTTCGGGTGTCCATGGCCTTCGCCATGGTCGGCTTCGTCGCCGGGGTCGCGGGCGGAGTTCTCAACAGACCCTCCGAATACCGCTACCAGCGCAGCTCCGGGCCCATCTTGTGGGGCCTGACATGGTCCGTGATCGCGGCCGTGCCAGGAGCGGTTGCGGGAATCGCCCTCGCCTGGCTCGACTTCGGCTTCCTGAGACTTCTACCCCGGCTCACCCCGGGTCTCGTGCTGGGCGCTTGCGTGGGAATCCTGGTGACGATCCTCACCTGGCGTTTCTCCACCCCGCGCGTTCCCTCAGGCAAATAGCCAGTCGAAGAACAGCGCGGCCCCGGCAACCGGCAGCAGGAGCCCCAGCGCCGATCCGATCAGGTAGTGCCGGAAGCGGATGCTCGAGAGGGCGAGTGCGTAGTTCAGCGGAGGCGCCAGCCAGAGCAGCGTACGCAAGACGATCACGGTGGTGACCGGCCTCTCGTCCAGGCGCGCGAGCATCCGTCTCACGAAGGGTCGCTCGATCTCGGCGAGGAGCTGTCCGCCGAGCGCCCGCACGAGCACGAAGCTCACGCAGACCGAGAAGACCGCCGCCAGGAGGCTCACCCCAAAGCCCCAGAGCGTTCCGTAGGCGAGGATGCCCGCACCGACGAAGATCATCCCCGGTACGTGAATCAGCTCGCCCAGCGCGAACACCAGCGCAAAGAGCCCGACTCCCCACACGCCGGCTTCGAGCACCGCTGCGCGAATACCCTCGACGTCGATCCGGTCGAGAGCACCGGTCATGCGCAGAGCGAGATACGCCGCGCCCGTGACCAGGACGAGACCGACGATGCGCATCCAGCGCGCTCTCTGGCTCGGTTGCTCAGCCACACCGAAGCGCAGGATACCAGGGCGCTTCCGACGGCGTGCCTGGTGTCGTGTTCCCGGAGCGCGCTCCCGGAACAGGACCCTAGGCGAAGATCAGGAGCCCGCGCCCGTAGTGGAAGGCGAGCTCGAACGCGCAACCCGGGCCGGGTGTGGCACAGGGGTCGGGCTCTCCGGCCCGCGGGCTCTGGCCTTCCTCCTCGAGGTGCGGGAGGACGTTCCTGGCCAGGGCGGTGAGCAGCTCACCGAGCCCGCGTTCCAGCCAGACGCGGTCGTCGCTCTCGGGTATCCCCACGAGGGCCATCGCGATCGCCTCCGCAGCGCCCCGGTCTACAGCGAGCCCCAGCTGCAGGGCGCACTCCCCTTCGATCGAGAGCGTCGCCGCGTACTCGTATTCCGAGCTTCCGTCCCAGACGCGATCCTCGCCCAGCTTGACCGGGGCGTTGAGCGCGCGCAGAGCGACCTTCGGCAGCAACTCGAGCGTCCGCTCCGCGAGAGCGACACCGCGCAGCGGCTCGGGGAGCTGGCGGTTCTCGAGTGCGTAGACGCGCTGCTCCGTCTCGAACAGATCGAGCAACCGCTTGAGCCGGTCCCGGTCCAGAGCCCCGATCTCGACCAGCGCCTCGCCGACGCGAATCTGCGACGCCTCCTGGCGCGCGAGGAGCTCGGATACCTGGTCTCGCGTGAGGAACTCGAACTCCACCGCGAGCTCCCCGAAGAAGCGGTCCGTCCAGCGCTGGGCCAGGTTGATCCGCTCGGCCTGCTCCTCGGTGAGGTATCCGCACCAGGTCGCCCACTCGCCGAACTTGCGGTTCCGCTCGGCCTGCAGGTCGAGCGCCTCCCGCAGGTCGGCCTCGCCGACCTCGCCCGAGTCGATCAGAAACTGGCCGAAGAACCTGACGGACATTGTGAGACAGCGCCTCCTCACAGGCGCGAATCGACGCGAGCGAGGCGGATCTTTACGGACCGCGTGCTGCCTGAGAGCCACTGGGCCCGTTTGCGGTACTATCTGGACAAGGGATTCGGGCGAGGCGCCCCTGTTCCCCTAAGTATTCGAACTTCCTCGGGAAAGGCACTCATGCCCCAGGCGGTGATCGCCAGTCGCCTGCGCGACGGCAGAGCGGTCTTCCTCGACCGTAACGGACGCTGGGTGGAGTTCATCCAAGATAGTCGGATCGCCCAGAGCGAGCCCGAAGGCGAGGAGATCATGGAGAGCGCCAGGCGCTCGGAGGAGCGGCAGGAGATCGTGGATCCCTACCTGATCGACGTCGTCGTGGACGGCGAGGCGGTCCGGCCCGTCCTGAACCGCGAGATCATCCGGGCCGCCGGCCCGACCATCCGCACGGACCTCGGCAGGCAGGCGAAGAGGTAGGGCCGGCATGTATCGATACGACGAATTCGATCGCAGGCTGGTCGACGAGCGCGTCGAGCAGTTCCGGCGTCAGGTCAAGCGACGACTCGATGGAGAGCTCAGCGAGGATCAGTTCAAGCCGCTTCGCCTCCTGAACGGCCTCTACCTGCAGCTGCACGCCTACATGCTGCGGATCGCCATCCCCTACGGGTGCCTGTCGGCGATCCAGCTGCGCAAGCTCGCCCACATCGGGCGGCGCTACGACAAGGGCTACGGTCACTTCACCACCCGTCAGAACCTCCAGTTCCACTGGATCAAGCTGGAGGAGACCCCCGATATCCTGGCGGAGCTGGCCGAGGTCGAGATGCACGGCATCCAGACCAGTGGAAACTCGTTCCGCAACACCACCACGGACCAGTACGCGGGGGCCGCGGCCGACGAGCTCGAGGACCCGCGCAGCTACTGCGAGATCATCCGCCAGTGGTCGACCCTGCATCCGGAGTTCTCGTTCCTGCCGCGCAAGTTCAAGATCGCGGTCACCACGACGCCACACGACCGGGCGGCGGTGAAGGTCCACGACATCGGCCTGCGCATGCTGCGCAACGAGGCGGGAGAGAACGGCTTCGAGGTGATGGTGGGCGGCGGGCTCGGACGCACACCGTTCGTGGGCAAGGTCATCCGCGATTTCCTCCCCAAGCAGCACCTCCTGTCCTACCTGGAGGCCATCCTGCGGGTCTACAACCAGCTCGGCCGGCGCGACAATTTGTTCAAGGCGCGGATCAAGATCCTGGTGCAGCAGACCGGAACGGAGAAGTTTGCGAAGCTCGTGGAAGAGGAGTGGGAGCAGATCAAGGACGGCGCGCTGCAGCTCCCCCGCGAGGAGATCGAGAGGATCGCGAGCTATTTCGCTCCCCCGAGCTACGAGGAGCTGGACGCGCAGGTCCCGGAGTTCGAGGCGAAGATCGCCGAGAATCCCGACTTCCAGACCTGGGTGAAGACGAACGTCTTCCCCCACAAGCAGCCGGGCTACGCGATCGCGAACCTCTCGCTCAAGCCGGTGGGGGGCACGCCTGGGGACATGAGCTCGGAACAGATGGACGCGGTGGCCGACCTCGCGGACCTCTACAGCTTCGGCGAGATCCGTGTCAGCCATCGTCAGAACCTGGTGCTGCCGTACGTGAAGCGGGCCGATCTGTACTCGCTCTGGGAGCAGCTCTCGCCGCTCGGGCTGGCCACACCCAACATCGGTCTCACCTCGGACATCATCTGCTGTCCCGGTCTCGACTACTGCGGTCTCGCGACGGCCCGCTCGATCCCGATCGCCGAGGAGATCAGCGAGCGCTTCGACGACCTGGACCGGCTGCACGAGATCGGAGAGGTCGAGATCAAGATCTCGGGCTGCATCAACGCCTGCGGCCACCACCACGTGGGGCACATCGGGATCCTCGGCCTCGACAAGGCGGGCGAGGAGTTCTACCAGCTGACCCTCGGCGGTGCGGCGGACGAGGACGCATCGCTCGGCAAGGTCGTCGGTCCGGGCTTCTCCGGCGACGAGATCGTCGACGCGGTGGAGACCGTGCTGGATACCTACGTCAGCATCCGCGACGAGGGAGAGCGCTTCATCGAGACCTTCCGGCGAGTGGGCATGGCTCCCTTCAAGGAAGGGCTGTACCCCAAGTAGCCATGGCACTCATCGTGGAAGGAAAGCTCGTGGAGGACCGGTGGATCGCCCTTGGCGACGAGGCCCCCCTCCCGGGCGGGGATCCCATCATCGTGAGCCTGGCGCGCTGGCGCACGGAGCGGGACGAGCTGGTCGGGCGCGGGGGACCCCTTGGAATCCGCCTCCACAGTGACGAGTCACCGGCGCAGATCGCCGACGACCTGAAACACTTCGAGCTCGTCGCGCTCGAATTCCCCGCGTTCCGGGACGGCCGGGCGTACTCCTACGCGCGCCTGCTCCGCGAGCGCTACGGCTTCGGGGGAGAGGTCCGGGCCGTGGGAGACGTGCTGCTCGAGCAGCTGCTCTTCATGCACCGCTGTGGCTTCAACGCGTTCGAGATCTCGAGCGAGCATCCCGTGGACGACTGGGTCACCGCGACCTCGGAGATCGGCGTGTGGTACCAGCCGACCGGCGACGGGCGCGAGACCATCATGGCCATGCGCCGCGCGCGAGGCTAGCCCGTCTCCTCGTCGTCGTTCACTTCCGACGCGATCACCACACAGTTGCGACCCTTGCTCTTAGCGGAGTAGAGAGCCACGTCCGCGAGCTGGACCACTCCCTGCCAGCGCCACTGCGGCTCAGCGGGCGATGCGCTGGCCACGCCGCAGCTCACGGTGACGATCCCCGGAGCCGACTCCGCATGCGGGATTTCGAGAGTGCGAACACCCTCGCAGATTCTCTCGCCAGCGCGTATGGCCTCTTCCATGACCGTCTCGGGCAGCACCACGAGGAGCTCCTCACCACCGAAGCGAAACACCTGGTCGGCACCCCGCAGCACCTCGACGAGACGTTGCGCGATGCGCTTCAGCACTCGGTCTCCGGCGAGATGACCGTAGTGGTCGTTGTAGAGCTTGAAGTGATCGACGTCGCACATCGCCAGGGAGTACGGTTTGCCCTCGCGCTGGAGCTGCTCGTGAGTCGAGACGAGCCGCTCCTCCATCCAGCGCCGGTTCCCGATGCCCAGCATGCCGTCGAGCTTCGCGAGCTTGTCGAGGCGCTTGTTCGCCGTCGACAGATGCACGGTCTGCTCCTCGACGAGCTCCTGGATGAGGCGCCTGCTCAGGAGCTCGTTCTGGGTCACGACCCCTTGAATCCGACCGTCGTCGCCAACGACCGGGAAATAGCGAATGTGCACGCTCTGCGCCCGGACCGCGGACTCCTCCAGGCTGTCGCTCGCTCGGATGATCGTAACGGGCGACGACATCACGTCGGCCGCGACCTGACGGTCCTCCTTACCTGCCAGCACCCGGGCCGCGATCTCCACCGCGTCCCGCTCCGTGATCATGCCGACCGGAACGTCATCCTCACACACGGGGACACAACCGATGCGGTTCTTGTGCAGCATGGACAGGAGGTCGGCGAGCGTGTCCTCCGGACTCGCGCAGAGGACGTCCTTGCTCATGATGCTCTCGATGCTGCCGTAGCCCATGGCTCCCCAGAGGAGCCCTTCGGCCTGCGGTCGCGAGAAGCTGACCCCCTACTAAGAGACTTGAGA
Organism: Deltaproteobacteria bacterium; assembly: GCA_030624945.1. Taxonomy (GTDB): domain Bacteria; phylum Myxococcota_A; class UBA9160; order SZUA-336; family SZUA-336; genus JAUXJB01. Next base: position 5,534 of record JAUXJB010000101.1, read on the forward strand.
GACGATAGAGCAGATTTGTGGCGGATCGCCGATAAGGACAACGCGGACGGTCCCCGCCACGCAAGTTGGTGTCACCGACCGGCAGACCGGGGAACAAGCTCCCGCGCGAACGTCAGTTTCCGCTCGAGATGAGGTGAGGCAGCAATGACAGCACGACTCGCGATGGCCATCGGTACCGCCGCGCTGGTGATGGCCGCTTTCGGGCCCGCAGCGGCGGACGAGCACGAACTGACGCCCATTCCAGGGTCCTTCCTCGTGACGCTGGAGGAGGGCGCCGATCGGGGTCCGCTGAAGGGGCTCTTGCGTGTCTTCGGAGCGGAGCTGCGTCACGAGTACGCACTCACACCCGAACGGGTCAACGTGCGCGGTGTCCCGCCCGGCGTCGAGGTGGCTCTCTCACGAGTGCCCGGCGTGCGTTCGGTAGCACCCGATTACGAGGTCCATGCGCACCTCGCCGAGAGCGTGCCCCTGATCGGGGCCG
>JAUXJB010000029.1 GCA_030624945.1 Deltaproteobacteria bacterium
ACAATCGGTGTGTCGACCTATCTCACGCTGTACGCCCACCCGTTGTACGAACGCCTCGCTCCCTGGCTTCGAATCTTCGAGCGCCGTTCTCCCCATCCCGAAGAGCTCGGGGGCGATGCGGCACCCGACCAGCCGCCGGACATCATCCTCTTTGGGCTCGGAAGGTACGGAGGCGAGATCGCACGGGGCCTGTTGGCAAAGGGCCGGAACGTCCTCGGGATCGACTTCGACCCGCAGAGGGTGAGTGCATGGCAGGCGGAGGGGCTGAGCGCGCGCTACGGCGATGCCCACGATCCGGAGCTCCTTCCTCACCTGCCGCTCGCGCGCGCGAAGTGGGTAGTGAGCACCGCGGTTGAACGTGATGTGAACGCCGCGCTCCTGTCCGCGCTGCGCTCGCACCGCTTCGAAGGACGGGTGGCTCTGCGAGCGCACGACACCCACGACATCGAGGCGCTGGAGGGGGCCGGAGCCGACGTTGTGCTGGCGCCTTTCCGGGACGGTGCCAAGGAGGCCGTCGACGTCCTGACCGCCGGTCTCGAGAACAGCGAGCTTCCTTGAGATCTACGACCTACCGGGCTCTCGGCGCATCAATGTCCGCTGCGCCCTGCGGTCCACTGGCGCCAGCCGGTGCCGACGATGGGCAGCTCGATGCGCGAGGGCCGACGCGCATCCTGGTAGATGGTGACCGTGGCGGGGTTAGGATTGGCGCGCGGACCCTGGGGCCGCTCCTGTCCCTCGACGACCTTGCTGCCGCCGGCGATGTCGAGCCGAATTCGATGCCCGGCGGCGAATACGTAAGCGGTGGGAAGGATCTTCATCTGGATCTCGTACACTTTGCCCGCGACGAGGGGCTCGGGATTGGTGCGGGAGAAGTAGCGCGGCGCGTTCAGGTACCCGGCCACGACCTGAACGGAGGTGCCGTCTGGTGCCACGTCGGTGATCTGCGCGACCAGGTCGAAGTCCCCGCCACTGCTGGAGACCCACAGGGTCAATCTCGGCCAGCCCGTGACCTCGGTGGGTACCTCGAGCGGGTCACTCGTCCAGGTCAGCGCCCCGGCCTCCGCCGAACTCTGATCGATGCCCAGCCGTCCGGAGGAGCTCAGCATGGTGGGTAGGAGCGGGGCGTCCACCGAGTAGCGATAGCTGACGCCGGGGCTGGTGCGCGGAGGCGACGGCTCCATGAGCGAGCCGTCGTTCGGGCTGTCGATCGTCCCGCTGCGCTTCGCACTCAGGAAGAGCTCGACGGGTTGCGCGTCTCGAATGGGCCAATCCTCTTCGTAGCGCCACCGATCGGGACCCTTGACGTAGATGAGCGCTTTGGGCCCCTCAGCGATGCCGTTCCGTTCGCCCGCAAGCCAGCGACCGAGCCACAACACCTGGAAGCTCTGGAAGTCGTAGGGTTCCAGGCCAGGCGCTCCGCCGTGCGCCCAGGGACCGACGATGAGCTTCTTGCGGGTGCCCCCCAGCGACCTGTACTCCTCGTAGGCGCGGATGCTGGCCGGTGTCAGGTAGTCGTCCCAGCCGCCGGTGATCAGCGCGGCGATGCCGTTGCGGGCCATCCTTCGGTGGTCCTCGGCCAGCGTTACGCGGGCGCGCCACCAGTCGTCGAAGTCTCGGTGCTGGATCGTCGCCGGATACTCCGGTTCGCCGCGCGCCACGCGCCCGGGACCGGGCAACATCCCGCCCGGATACCAGAGCACGTCGTAGCAGTCGCCACAGGCGACGTGCGGGATGATCGCTCTGAGGTGCGGCGGCAATTGGCTGGCCGTCAGGAGCTGGCTTATGCCCATCAGCGATCCGCCGACCATGCCCACGTTGCCGTCGCACCAGGGCTGCTCCGCCATCCACTCGACGACGTCGTAGCCGTCCTCGCCGTAGCGGTTGTAGAGATCGTTCGTACCGCCGGATTCCCCCGAGCCGCGCAGGCTCACGTGCACGGCGGCATAGCCGCGCTCGGCCAGGTCCCGCAGCGGCGGCTCGATGCGGGAGCCGCTGGACCCGCCGCGGCCGTAACCGTTGGCCAGCAGCACGCAGGCCCCCGGTCCCTCCGTCAGGGTCGGGACGAGCACACGCGCGTCCAGGATCACGCCATCCCGCATGGCGATCTTCACGTTGTCTTCGACGGTCACGGGGTAGCGCACAGCGGAGAGCGGAGGCGCGGACGGCCCGTCTACCCACATGCGTCCCTCGGTGCCGGCCCCCCTCTCGCCCGCGCCGACCAGCGCTGGGAGCGCGGCGATGAGTACGGCCAGGGCCGTACTCGCAAACCTCTCCACTACTCCAGCTCCGTCTCGGGCCAGTCGAGCCGCGAGAGGTAGTCGGCGACGGCGCCCAACTCCTCATCGGAGTAGGAGCGGACGATTGCCATCATCGTCGGTAGGGCATTCCGGCGCCGACCCACCGCGATATCGCGCAGTTGGGTTCTCAGATAGTTGTAGTGCTGGCCCCCGATCTTGGGGTAGTAGCGCTCGCCCATGCCCTGGCCAAAGCGCCGATGGCAAGGCGAGCAGTCGCGCTGGTGAAGCGTCTCGCCAAGCTCCAGAGCAGCGGGATCGCCGGGGCCCTTCCCGCTCGCGAGTCGCACCGGCAGACTTGCGACGTAGGCTCCGACGTCTGCAATTTTCTCGGGAGTATCCAGCCCTGCCAGAGCCTGGAACGAAGCCTGGCTGTCCCGCCGGCCGCCGAGGATGTCGGCGAGCTGCTTCACGACGACCGTCTCGTGCTGAGCGGCAATCTTGGGGACGCTCCCGTCGAGCTGGCCCACACCTTCGGCGGAATGACAGCTCTCGCACTGCTCGGCGAAGAGTTGCTCGCCGCTCGCGATGTCGCCCTCGAACTCGAGCGCCTCGACTTCGGCCTCGTTCCAGACGTAGTCGGGCGACTCGATGCCCAGCCCGCGCGGCTGCATCCGACCGGGCTCGAGGGCTTCCGGTTGAGCGCCCGGCGAAGCGCCGCGGAGAAACTCGGGAGGACGCGCCGACCAGCGACCCAGGAGAAAGGCCGCGATCAGCAAGACCCCAAGCACGACCCATCGGAACGACACGCTGGGCCGAGCTTACTCGATCTCGCGGCCCGCCGTGGCGCCGAGTGCCAATCCGTTCAGGTACCGAAGACGAGCGGCAGGTAATCCACTTGCCGGATGCCCGTGCTGTAGCGGAGCGTCTCGCCCGGCTTGATCGAGTACACCGGGATGCGCTTGTGGAACTCGTCCATGGCGACGCGCAGCTCCATGCGGGCCAGATGCGAGCCCAGGCAGCGGTGTGCGCCGCCCCCGAACGCGAAGTGCGGATTGGGCCTGCGGTTGAAGTCGACGTTGTCGGGCTCGGGGAACCCGCGCGCGTCGATGTTGGCGGAGGCGATCCCGATGCCGACGTGGTCACCCTTCTTGAGCTTGACCCCGGCCACCTCCGCGTCCTGCGCGACCAGCCGGGGCACGCCGCCCACGGGCGACTCCCACCGCAGCAGCTCTTCGACCGCCGAGGGGATGAGCGAGGGATCGTCGACGATCTGCTGGCGCTGCTCCGGGTGCTGGGCGAGGTAGGACATGCTGCAGCCCAGCGACGCCGTCACCGTGTCCAGCCCCGCGAGCAGGAAGAGGTAGCAGATGCCCTGAATCTCGTCGCGGCTCAGCTTCTCGCCGTCGACCTCGGCATCCAGGAAATGGCTCAAGAGGCCGTCATCGCGCTGCGCGAGGCGCTCGTCGATCGCGGTGTCGAAGTAGGCATGGATCCGCTCGCCGGTCGCGTTCATCTTCGTCTGCCGGTCCTCCCCGTCGCTGACCTCCGGACGGATGATCCCGTCCTTCAGCTCGAGGAAGAAGTCGAGATGGTCGAGCGGCAGGCCCATCAAGCGCAGGAAGGCGATGCAGGGAAACGGGATCGCGAAGGCGCTGTTGAACTCGCACCCCCCCTTGTCCGCAAAGCGGTCGATGAACTGCACCGCGAGCTCGCGCATGCTCGGCTCGAGCTCGTTCATTCGCTTGCGCGAGAATAGCGGGTCCACGAGCTTGCGGTATTTCGTCTGCAGTGGCGGATCGATCTGAAGCGGGATCAGCGGCACCTTGTTGCCGATGTTGATGGCATTCGCGGAGGAGAAGATCTCGGTGTGCCGGAACGCGAACTTGACCTCGTCGCGTCCCGATATCCGCACGCTGCCATCGCCGGTACGTTCGATCGGCGAGCGCTCCAGCATGGCCCGCAGGCGGCCCTGCGGATTCGCCGCGATCTTCGGGTCGAACTCGTTGAACAGCTCTTCCGATGAGTAGCTGTCGGTGTCCTCGGATGCCATGTCGGATTCCTCTCCTCCTCTGACGGGAATTCAGTCGTTCCCGAGCCCGTACAGCTCCATCGCGTTGCCGCAGATGATCCGGAACTTCTCGTCTTCGGGAACGCCATCGAACATCTCGGCGATCACCTTCCGCGTGTACGGCCAGTCGCAGCCATGATGCGGAAAATCCGTCGACCACATCATGTTCGCGACTCCCACATCGTGGCGGTTCTTCACCCCGAAGCGGTCGATAATGAAGGTGACGAGCCAGTTGCGGTGAAAGTACTCGCTCGGCAGCAGCTTGAGCTGGCAGTCGGCCATCGTCCGATTCCGCCAGTACCGATCGTCCCAGTGCTCCAGAACCGCGGGGACCCAGCCCGCCTGCACCTCTACGCCGACCATCTTGAGCTTCGGGTAGCGATCGAAGATGCCCGCGTGGATGAGGTTCGCCATGACGGCGCCGAACGCCCCGACCGTTCCTCCGAGCAGGTTCGCGCCGGCCGTCGCCGAGGCCGCGGCCGCGGCGCGCGCGGAGCCCTGGCGCCGCGATGTCCCCCCTCCCAGGCTGATGTGGATGTGGAGGGGAATCTCCAGCGTCTCCGCTTCGGCCCAGAAGCTCTCGTCCGCGTCGCTGAGCTCCGGCTCTCCGCTCGGGAAACGCGAGATCACGACGCCGCGGTAGCCCTCCTGCTTGGCCCGGCGCAGCTCCGCGAGGCTCACATCGATTCCCAGGTTCGGCATCTGGAACATGGGAAAGAGGCGCTTGGGATCGGCTTCCGCGTACTCGTTCTTGACCCAGTCGTTGTAGGCGTCGACGCCGGCCTTGTGGAACGCGTCGTCCTCGTTGTTCATGAAGTACGACATGGTGCGCTGAGACGGGTAGAGGACCTCCGCATCGACGCCGTCGAAGAGCATGTCCTCGACGCGGGCCTTGCCGTCGTAGCAGCTCGAGCGAATCGTCTCGTAGGTCGAGCCGAGCCAGTGGAACTCCTCGTAGCGCTTGCCGGGGGTCGTGACCATACCGATCGGCATGGGCGCGACGCCGCGCTCGAACTCCCAGGCGTCGCCACCCGCCGAATCCTTCGCGAGTCGCGGGATGCGATCGTGGAACTTCTTGGGGACGTAGCGCTCCCACATCCCCGGGGGCTCGAGCGCATGGCCGTCAGAGTTGATCACACGGTACTGCATGGAATTCCTCCCTCCGGCGGGTGCCGCCAAGGGGTTGCGGCGTTACGTGGAGCCATCCTAAACCGTGCATCGCGCCGCTGCAACGAGTTCCGGCTCGCCCGCGAGCAGGCCTCGCTCGAGGGCGTCGGCACGCCCCGGAGGGCGGCCGGTCTACTCGTGGGAATGGGGATCGGGGTACTTCGGGTCCCCGGGCTCGGGCCAGTTGGGCAACCCGCCACCGAACTCCTCGCCCATCACCTGACGCCAGCCCCTCATCACCTCTGCGAGGTATTCCGTGTCTGTGTACTCGCGCCAGCGGTATACCTGGTCCGCGCGCCAGTTCCAGATGGTGACGCCGCTGTTCCGCAACGGCTGGCCCCTGTGGTTGACACCACGGGTGTGCCATTCCATCACGATGGAGTCCTCACCGACGAAAAAGCTGGTCTTGACGAACTCGGACGGTGTAGGTCCCCACAGCTTGCGGCAACCGTCCATGAAGCGGTTCAGCCCCTCGCGCCCGTGATGATGGCCTCCCAGTCCCCAGTCGCGCCCCTGAAACGAGATCCGGATGTCGTCGGTGAAGGTCGCCCGGTTGCTGGGCTTGCGCGGCCGCCCGGGATCGCGGAGAGCCGGATCGAAGATCCCCCGCATGGTCTCCAAGCTGGCCTTCATCCCCGGCGGAGCGATCGGCTCGCCTTCGACGTCCGCCGTATCGAAGCTCCATTCGTGGTCCTCCGCGCGGGAATACATGGGCATTGCCGGCTTCGGCCAGTTGGGCAGGGCCTTCCCGAACTCCTCGCCGAACTGCTCGCGCCAGCCGGCGTGCTCGCTCGCGAAGAACTCCGTATCGGTGTATTCGCGCCAGTCCACGACCTGGTCATCGCGGAACTTCCAGAAGGACACGCCGCTGTTGCGATTGGGACGACCCTTCCAGGTCTCGTTGGTGGAGAACCACTCGATCGCGACGGTGTCGCCGCAGAGCCAGTACCGGTTGTCGCCGAATCTGGACGGCTCCGGCCAGATCTTGCGACAGCCGGCGCGAAACCGCTCCAGGCCTTCCCGGCCGTAGTGGTGGCCGCCCAGTGCCCAGGAGCGACCCTGGAAGTAGACGTGGATGTCGTCGGAGAAGAGCTCTCCGCTCGATCGGTGTGGCACGTCGCGCCCCGGACCCTCCGGGTGAAAGACCGCGCGCACGCGCAGCAGATTGGCTTCCATGTCGTTTGCCATGCTCCTCCCCTGCTTCTGTTGCCGAGAGTTTCCCCTTAACCCAGCCAGGCGCTACCGAGACGCTACTCGCGGCTCCGCGCCTGCTCCTCGCCTGGCAGCAGCCCTACGATCTCCTGGGCCACCTCCTCGACCGACTTGGCCGTCACGTCGATGCTCTGCCAGCCGTGATCCGCGCAGACCAGGCGGCAGTGCCGCGCCTCCCTCTGGATGGCTTGCGGCGAGGTGTACGAGGTCGCGGAAATCTCCAGGCGATCCGCGCGGACAAGCCGCAATTCCAGCAGGCGGCCCGTCGCCATGGTGAGACAGAAGACGCGGTCGGCGGGCAGCGACAGGAGCCTCGGAGGTAGCGGGATCTCCGGAATGATGGGAACGTTGGCGGCAAACCAGCCCTTGTAGGCGAGGTAGAGCGCAGTCGGAGTCTTCATCGTGCGGGAGACCCCTACGAGGACCACCTCGGCGCCTCCGAGCTCGTCGGCCTTTTGCCCGTCGTCGTGGCGAAAGGCGAACTCCACCGCCTCGACTTGCCTCGACTTGTCCTCGACCAGCTGCTTGAAGAGCCCGGGCTTCTCCTGGGGCGTCAGACCCAGATGCGTGGCGAGGCGATCCAAGGTCGGGCCCATCAGGTCCATGGCATCCACTCCGACCAGACGCGATTCCACCAGCATCAACCGGCGCAGCTCGTGCGAAACCAGTGTGTGGAGAATCAGGGAGTTCTGATCCGCGGCTTCCCGCACGAGCTCTCGGAGCTGCTTGGGCGTGCGGACATGTCCGCGGCGGACCACCTTCGCCGGCGCCTTCTTGAACTGCACGAGAGCGGATCGCACGATTCGCTCCACCGTCTCGCCGGTGGCATCAGAAACCACGTAGATCGCCAGCATGAGAGTCGGACCTTCGAGACCCGCGAACGCTAGAAGTTGCCCTCCTCGTCCGTCCAGGTCACCACTCCGGCCTCCTTGAGCCTCGCGATCTCCGCGTCGCTATAGCCCAGCTCCTTGAGGATCGGCCGGGTATGCTCGCCGACGTCACACAGGGGCCCTTCGCGTCCCGGCGCGATGTCGAAGATGGCGATGGCCCCGTGCCGCAGGTAGCGACCGTGGGCCGGGTGCTCCACCTCGACGGTGAACCCCTGCTCCAGGTTCGAGGAATCTCGCATGGCGAACTGCGCCACGTCCCGCTCGTCGGCGCGCGCGCACGCGACGTCCGCCGCGACCAGCTCCTTCTCCCAGTCGTCCGCATGTCGCGTGAGGAAGATCTTCTCGAGCTCCGAGGCCAGGGCGGCTGCATTTCCACTCCGGGCCGCAGCGGTGGCAAAGCGCGAATCCTCCCGCCAATCGGCGCGGCCCAGCGCCTGGCAGAGGTCGTCCCACTCCTTGTCGAAGACGCAGGCCAGGAAGACCCACGTCTCATCCGTACACAGGTAGAGCCGGTAGAGCGGCCCGAGACCGTAGAGCAGCTCGTCCGGCTCCGCGCGCGGGGGCTTGCCCTCGTAGCGGAAGGCGTCCTCCGCGTTCGCGTGGAGGTTGGCGCAGATCATGGTGGTTTCCTGATACTGCCCAACGCCCAGAGCGTCCCGCGCCTGCAGTCCCAGCAGCAAGCCCGAGCCGACACCGAGGGCGGCGTTCACGTCGGGATTGCCCTCGTTGGCCTTGAGCAGGCGCCAGGCCTTCTCCTTGAGCGCGTCCATCGGCAGCTCGGGATCGTCTTTCTTGAGCAGGCTCGGCGGCATCTGCAGGATCGCGCCGCCGGCGATGGCACCCGCGGCCGGATGGAAGGCGGGGCGCAGACAGCTCGGCCCCGTGCTCCCGTAAGAGGCACCGTAGTGGTAGACCACATCCGGATTCACGGCTTTCACGTCCTCGTAGGCGATTCCCAGCCGCTCCGGCGCGCCGGGACGGAAGTTGTGGAGGACGATGTCTGCCTGAGCGACCAGCTTGCGACCGATCTCCTTGCCTTCCTCGCTCTTGAGGTCGACGGAGAGACCCTCTTTGCCGCCCGTCGTCTTGTAGCCGAGCGTCCCGACGACGAACCGGGAGTAGTCGCCCTCGGTGGACTCCACCTTGATGACGCGGGCGCCGTAGTCCGCCAGCAGGCTCGTGCCGAAGGGCGTGGCGTAGTAGTTCGCGAAGTCGACGATGGTGACACCCTCGAGGGGAGCGCCGAGCTTCACACCGGTGGGCTTCGGCTTCTCCTTCGGCTCCCACGGCCGCCCGGCGAGCCAGTCCGCGTCCTGGTCGAGGGCCGGCGCGGGAGTGCTCGGAGAGGCCGGCGTCTCGGTCTGCTTGACCAGCGGGCCCACCTGCTCCATGTCCCCGACCCGGATGAAGTGACCGTTGTGCTGGACCTGCGGGTGCTCCGGGGTCTCCTGCGTCGTCCGGAACGGCTCGACGCAGACGTTCGTGTGCGGCTCCAGGATCTCGCGCCATTCCGCCCAGGTCTTGCTGCGGATCCGGTCCAACACCGCCTCCCAGACACCCTCGCTATCGGCTGGATCCTTGAGCCTGGGCAGATCCACGTAACGCGGATCTGCGTATAGGTGCAGCAGATCCAGGGCGGCCATCTGCGCCGCGAAGAGGTGCGGCATGGTGTTCGCCAGCTGGAGCCAGACGCCGTCCTTGGTCACGGCGGTGAGGTAGTTGGGCCGCGGAATCGCACGCGCGGCCGGAGAGGACGCGGCCTCGCGGGCCATCCCGAAGGCCTGCTCGTCGGCCACCTGAATCCCGATCCAGCGCATCATGTCGTAGGCGGTGTTGCCCTGCAGCAGGCTGGTCTCGAACTGGCAGCCCAGACCCGTCTTCCGGCGCGCGTAGAGGCCTACCAGAATTCCCTGGATCGCGCCCTGGGAAGCGCCGAAGGTCCCCGAGGGAACCGCCGCGTAGCCCGGACCCGGGCGCTCCGCGATCCCTGCGAAGCTCAGATGTCGACCCGTCTTGGCGTTGACGATCCCCTCGTAGCCCTTCAAGTTGGCCCAGGGGCTCTTGGTCCCGAAGCCCGTGATGTGGCCGTAGATGAGCTGCGGGTTGAGCGCTTTGAGCGTGGGGTAGTCGATGCCGAGACGCTCGCCGACTCCCGGGCGGAAGCTCACCAGGGCCACGTCGGCGCCGGCCAGCAACTCGTGTGCAGCCGCGCGTCCCTGCTCGCTCTTGAGATCCAGCTCCACGCTGCGCTTGCCCCGGTTCCAGAGCTGCCACGCGGGGAACGCGCGCCACGGGTCCCCTCCCGGCGGCTCCACTCGCACGACCTCGGCCCCGTAGTCTGCGAGGGTCATGGAGGCGAGATTCCCCGCCATGCCCTGACTGAAATCGACCACGCGGACACCGTCACAAGCTGTCGCCATCGCTGGCTCCTCTCACACCTCGAATCTCGGAAGCGCATTATGCCATGGCCACGGCCGGACTGCCGTCCGCGACCCGCCCCGGCAGCGCTCTCGACCATGGCCCCGTGGTAGCCTGATGGGGTCCAACCGCCCGACGGATCGATCGTGAGCGACTGGTACACCAAGAGATGTTTCGGCGACCTGCCGGAAGAGGCCGCGCAACGCTGGGGCGAGCGCGAGGCGCTCTATTTCCAGGGACAGCGCTGGAGCTATCGCGAGCTGGCCGACGAAGTCGATCGCGCGACCAGGGCGCTGCTTGCCCTCGGCGTGGCCCCCGGGGAGAAGGTGGGCCTGTGGCTGCCCAACCGGCCCGAGTGGGTCTTTCTGATGTTCGCGCTCGCCCGCGCCGGCGCGGTGCAGATCCCGATCAATACCCGACTGCGCAGCTACGAGCTGCGCTACATCCTGGAGCAGTCCGGGACAACGAGCCTGATCAGCTGCGAGCGTTCCGGCCCGGCGAACCTGTTGGCGGTGGCACGCGAGGTGTTGCCGGGCATCGAGACCCAGGATCCCGAATCGCTGTCCTACCCCGACCTACCGGCGTTCCGACGTTTCGTGGCGGTGGGCGACTGCCAGCACGCGGGCGTGTTGCGCTGGGACGAGCTCCTGGCCAGGGGCGGGGACATCGGGGATGCCGCGCTGGCCGAAAGGGCTGCGGGCATCGATCCGGACGACCCGCTGTTCATCATGTACACCTCCGGCACCACGGGCTTTCCCAAGGGCGTCGTCCACAATCACAACATCATCCGCAACGTCGAGGACCGCGCCAATCGCATGGCCGTCACGCAGGACGATGTGATCCTGACCTTCCTCCCGCTGTTCCACGCATTCGCCTATAGCGAAGGCGCCGTGTCTTCCGTCGTCACGGGCGCCCGGCAAGTGCTCACGGAGACCTTCGATGCGGAGGAGTGTCTCGACCTGATCGCCCAGGAGGGCGCGTCGCTCACTTTCGGGTTCGACACGCATTTCAAGGACCTGCTGGAGGCGCAGGAGCGAAAAGCCCGGGACACGCACAGCCTGCGCACCGCGCTGCTGGCTGCCGGTATGCAATCGAGCACGCCCATTGCCCGGCGCGCCAACGAGGTGTTCTGCCCCACCATCACGGGCTACGGGATGACGGAATGCTACGTGGGCGTCTCGCTGTCCTTCCCCACCTCCAACCTGTCGCAGCGCATCGAGAGCTCCGGCTATCCCGCACCGGGCTACGAGATCCGCGTGGTCGACCCGGACACGGGTCGGGACCAGCCGGCAGACGTGCAGGGGGAGATCTGGGTACGCGGCTACGGCGTGATGGAGGAGTACTACGAGAAGCCGGAGGAGACGGCGAAGGCCATCGACAGCGCGGGCTGGCTGCACACGGGCGACACCGGCATCCTGCGCCAGGATGGCTATCTGCGCTTCCTCGGGCGTTACAAGGACATGCTCAAGGTGGGTGGCGAGAACGTGGACCCGATGGAGGTGGAGGGCTTTCTGCTGGAACATCCGGCCATCCGTCAGGTGGCGGTGGTGGGCTACCCGGACGC
>JAUXJB010000019.1 GCA_030624945.1 Deltaproteobacteria bacterium
ACCGTCTGATGGAGCAGCGAGCGGAGCGCGTGGCCCAGCTCGTACGTGAGTTCATGGAGGCCTTCATCCTATCGAAAGAGATCGGCGAGAAGCTCGCCTCTGCTGAGCTCGACTTCGCCGACGTGGATCGGCTCGTCGGTCTCGCCGAAGGCAGCACGCTCTTCCGCCTCAAGGAGGAGTGCCACGCGCTGTTTCGCATCGATGATGCGGAGCCCCAGGCGGATGTGCAGGCGGAAGAGCTCTTCGATCTCGCGGTGGGCGCGCTCTACCACGAGGGCATGAAGTTCCGTGAGGGCTATTACACGACAGCTATCTACGCGCCGCGACTCGAGCGCCTGATCGCCGAGGGAAGCGCGGCGGGTCCGCTCGCGGGGGTCTTCTGGCAGGCCTTCGAGGCGGGGCGCCGACGCATGCTCGAGTCCGAGGCGGAGACGGAAGAGCTTTTCCGGGAGACGCGCGACCAGCTCTTGATCGTGCTGCGCCACATGCCGGAGAGCGGGGCGGTTGCGCGCAGCTTGCTCGACTATCCCGAGCGCACCGAGAAGGTCTTCGACACCTCGCTCCGCGCGCTGCTCGAGGACGTCTACGGCTCGGTGGCCCGCGGCTACGAGCTCGCTATTCAGAGCCTGCTGGACAACGGGCACTTCACGGAGGCGGAGGCTCTGCTCGCCGTCCCGGAAGTGGCGGACTCCCGCACCTGTCGGGCTGCCGAACCCTTCGCGCGGGGCATGGCGCGCTACTACGGAGGCGATGACCGGGGGGCGCTCGAGGAGTTCGAGAAGTGGGCTTCGAAGGGAAACCGCCCCGCCCTTTGGACCGAGCGTGCGCACCGGGTGCTCTGCGCCCTCGCCGAGAGCCAGGAGGACAGCGACGGGGATATGGCCAAGCGCGCCAAGAAGCTCGCGAGCTCCCTCACCCCGCCCCTGACTTAGGGGAGCGACTCTTGAGTCGCTCTCCGCGCCAGAGGTAGAGCCAGCTGGCCGCGCCGATCAGGACCAGGGCTGCGGCGAATACCTGGGCGTTGCTGAGCGGCCCCAGCACGCTGGGATTCGTGCGCAGCAGCTCGATCCAGAACCGCCCGGCACCGGCGAGGATCAGGTACTCCCCTATCAGGAACGGGGACCTGGTGCGCCGATTCCATAGCCATAAGGCCGCCGGCAGCAGCCACAGGGTCTCGTAGACCATGGTTGGATGGACCGGGATCTCGGTCGGCGGCGTGCCCTGCGGGACCGCGATCGCCCAGGGCACGTCGGTGGCCCTGCCGTAGTCGTCCCCTACCAGCAAGCAGCCGAGGCGTCCGATGGCGTGGCCGAGGGCCATGCCAGGGGCGGCGGCGTTGAACCCGCGCAGCGCTGCGATGCCATTCGCACGCAATCCGAGGTAGGCGGCAATCGCTCCCCCGAGCAGGCCCCCGTACCAGGTCAACCCCGCGCGCGAGAGCAGGTGGTCCAGGGCCGTGCTACCCGGGTACCTGGCCATCTGCTCGGCGACGAACCAGAGCTTCGATCCGAGCAGGCCACCGACGATGCACCAGGTCAGAGCGCGCCAGGCCGCCTCGCCTGAAAGCCCATCGTCCTCGAATGCACGGGCCGTCAGCCAGGCCGCGACGAGCAGACCCAGGCCGACCATCACGCCGAAGCTCGAGAGCTCGAACCAGCCGATCCGGAAGATGGTGGGATACAAGGTTCGTCGAGATTACCGTTTTGGCGCTCGCCCGAAAATGCGTCGCAGCCACGGCGAGAGATGGGAGAGGCCGGCGGAGCCGCGACGCGGGCCGGCGCGTTGTCCCGAGTTCCGCTTGCCCCTATGGCGAAGAGCGCTTTCGATCTCGGCGAGCTGAATCGGGAAGGACTCCTTGGCAGCCCGGATGAAGTCCGGGATGCGCTCGGTATCGAAGAAGTCCGCCGCGGTCTCGCCCAGCTCGAGGCCCACCAGCTCCACGTCGTCGCGTTGCTGCAAGAGGGCCACCGCCCGGCGGTGCATGGTTTCGATCCCTGCTGCGGCCACCGTCTGCAGAAGTCGCAACTTGCCGACGCGACCCGTGTGGGTGGTGTACGCGCTGGGACTCCCGCTGAGCTTGACGTACAGGATCACGAGTCGCTGGCGAGACTCGGCGCCGGCGCTCCGATCGAGATCCCATTTGCGCACCGGCGAGTACAGAGGCACGTCCTCGGTCGTGGAGCCGTCGATATAGGGCACCTCGCCCTCCGCGTGCTGGATCACCCGGGGCACGCAGAGGAGCGGAACGGCAGCCGATGCGAGTGCGGCCTCACGGGCCTCCGCCTGCAGGATGAGCCCTTGCAGGTGTTCCGGCACGCTCTCGGCGGTCAGTACCTGGGAGCGGCAACGCGCCAGATTGAAGGCCGTGCAGTAGAAGGGGCGCCGGGTGCTCGCATGGGTGCAGTAACGATCCAGCATGCCGGAGAGGCCGCGTGCGACATCCACGAAGCCCGCAGCCGTATCGCTCGAGGGCAGGAGTGCGTCCTTCAGCAGATGGCGCAGCAGCTGGAGCTTCGAAGGACGCAGAGAGAGGCGATAGCGTCCGGAGTAGAGGTCGTAGCCGAGCTGCTCGATGGCATGCGGCGAGAACCCGTGGCTGTAGAGCAGGCCGGCCAGGGCGCCCGCGCTCGATCCCCATATCTCCTCGATCCGCTCGCCAAACCCGAGACCCTCGAAGAGACGCAGGGCGGGGGCGTGCGCGAACAGCTTCAAGCCGCCCGAGCCCAGTGCCAGGACCACACGCGCACGGTCGTCGCAGACGAGCGCGCGCAGCTCCGAGAACCGCTCCTCCAGGTCGAGGCGCTGCTCGACGTCGTCCGCGGGAACCGTCTGCCAGACGTAGCAGCGACTTCCGCCGGCGCGGTCGAGAACGAAGCCGTCGGCCGGAACCGTCCCGCTTCGTCCCAGGAAGCGGATGTGCACGCTGCCATCGGCCCGCTCCTCCGCGAGCAAGCGCGCCAGGACCGCCATCCGGACGTCGGCCGGCGGGGGATCGAGGACGGCTCCGTCGTGTGGCAGTAGGAACCTCACGGGCAGGTCCGGCTCCGCCAGCCGCCGCACGACTTCGAAGGGAGCGCCTGCGGCGCGCAGGAGCGTGAGAGCGTGTTCCGGCAGGTAGTGGGTTCCATCCGGCGCCCGGAAGCGGAGGGTCTCCTCTGCACCGGGGGCTTGCTCTCCCGCCGAATCCGGGATCTGGATCTGATAGATCTGATTCAAGGCGAGCGCCACCCCTTCGCAGGAAGCATCGGCGTCACCCCACTTGGGCTTAATCCGCGCATGCGGGTACACGCGTCGAGGGCTTCGCCGCGCCGCGAGCCGTTGACCGCCCCTGGCCGGCCCATTAGCCTGCGCGCATGCTCGCCGGGCGGCCCGCACGTGTCTGACTCCCAGTCGCATCGGACTTCGGGCGCCGCGGGCTCCAGCCACTTCGACTCCGAGGGGCGCGCCCGCATGGTCGATGTGGGATCCAAGGAAGTGACGTCGCGCGAGGCTATCGCCCGCGGCCGCGTTCGACTCAACGACGAGGCGTTTCGAGCCGTCGTCGAGGGTTCGGTCGAGAAGGGCGACGTGCGAGTCGTCGCGCGGATCGCGGGAATTCAGGCGGCCAAGCGCACCGCGGAGTGGATCCCGCTCGCCCATCCGCTGCCGCTGGATGCGGTGGAGCTGGAGTTCACAGCCGTAGACGAGCCGCCGGCGATCGATATCGAGGCGCGGGTCCGCACGACCGCCCGCACGGGCGTCGAGATGGAGGCTCTGGTGGCGGTCTCCGCGGCGGCTCTCACCGTCTACGACATGTGCAAGTCGATCGACCGCGGGATGGTCGTCGAGGCCGTGCGCCTTGTGCGGAAGAGCGGGGGTAAGAGCGGCCTCTACGAGCGGCCCGGCGGGTGAACCACCCGCATTCTTTACCGGGTTGGCGTCCGCAGTAGCCCACCCGCCGAGATGTGTGGGCTATCGGTTCGATCCGCGCGGCGGGCGACGGCGCGGCGGTCTGCTATTGGTACCGGTAGGTCCCTCCGAACCTCCTCGCCCCGGGAAGGTCAGAAGCGGTGTCGAGGCGAGCGGGAGCGGAGGCGCTCCCACGCGAGCGCTTGCTCCAGACGGGCAGCGGCGGGCTGTCCCCCTCGGAGCTGGTAGCGCTGGTTCTGCGGACGGGGGTGCGCGGCTATCCCGCGGGCCGACTTGGTGACGAGCTCGTGCGGCGCTTCGGCTCGCTCGAGGGGATCTCGCATGCGGGCGATGCGGAGCTGCGCGGGATTCCGGGCATGGGCCCGGCAAAGATCGCCTCGCTGCGCGCCGCCTTCGAGCTCGGATCTCGCGTCGCGCGCGCGCCCCTGGTCCCGGGTCAGAAGCTCGGCTCCCCCGAGCAAGTCTTCTCGCACTTCGGCGCACGCCTGCGCCACGTTCGCCAGGAGGTGTTCTTCGCGCTCCTGCTCGACAGCCGGCAGCGCCTGATCGGCGAGGTCGAGGTGAGCCGGGGGAGCCTGAACCAGAGCCTGGTCCACCCGAGAGAGGTCTACGCGCCTGCCTTGCGGGAGTCCGCCGCGGCGATCCTGGTCCTGCATAACCACCCCAGCGGGGATCCGATGCCCAGCCGCGAGGATCACGAGGTGACCCGCCGCCTGGCTCGGGCCGGGGAAATCCTGGGCATTCGCCTCCTCGATCACGTCGTGATCGGCGCGGAGGGCTACACGAGCTTTGCGCGCTCCGGCTGGCTCGAGGCCTCAAGGGCCTGAAGCCTCGCGCCGATCCCTACGCGGAGCCGGTCGTATACACCGGGAGGCTTGCATGTCATCTGGCCAGTCCGAGCGCCGCCACTCGGAGCGTCAGCCCCTGAAGGTCCCCGTGGACTACAGCGCCGTTGATGCGTTCTTCGACGAATTCTCGACGAACATCAACGAGGGCGGGATCTTCATCGAGACGGACTCGCCGCCCGAGATCGACACGCTGGTACAGCTCCAGTTTCGCGTCCCCGACCTGGACAAGCCCATCCAGGTGACCGGCCGCGTGGCCTGGATCAATGGGGACAAGGACGACGGCGCCATAGGCATGGGCATCGAGTTCCAGGAACTCGAGCCCTACGTCCGCGAAACCATCAACGACTTGGTCCGTAAACTCCGGAACTAGCGCTAAATCGGTCGCGACCGCGCGCCGGGACCCACTAGAACGGAATGTCGTCGTCCGGCGGTGGCGTGTTTGAGTCGCTTGCGCTGCCGGCGGCGGATCTTGGCTCCTCGCTGGTCTCGCTGGTTTCGCCGCGGCGGCCGAGCATCTGCATCTCGCGCGCCACGATCTCGGTCGTGCGGCGCTTCTCGCCCTCGCGGTCTTCCCACTCGCGCGTCTGGATGCGGCCCTCTATGTAGACCTGTCTGCCCTTGCTCAGGTATTCGGCACAGATCTCCGCGAGCCGCCCCCACGCCACGATCCGGTGCCACTCCGTTCGCTCCTCGCGTTCGCCGTCTCGCTTCGCGTACGACTCGGAGGTCGCGAGCGAGAAGTTGGCGACCGCCTGTCCGTTCTGCGTGTATCGGAGCTCCGGGTCGCGTCCGAGGTGTCCGACGAGAATGACCTTGTTGACGCCTGCCATCCGAGAATTCCTCCCAAGCTCAATTGGGGTGAGGCTCGTCGGTACAAAGTAGCACAGGAACCGCGTCGGGTTGCCATTCGCGCGCGCGTTTCCGATTCTAGGATCCCCCCCGATGATGGGGCACAAGTGTCCACGCCATGGAGTCGGGGTGACAGTTTTGGAGGCGTTGGCCCTCGGGGTTCTGCAGGGAGCGACGGAGTTTCTGCCGGTCTCCTCCTCCGGCCATCTGGCCCTCGCCGAGAGTCTTCTCTCCCGGCAGAGCCTGCCTGGCTTGCTCTTCGATGTGGTCGTCCACCTGGGAACGGTCTTGGCGATCTTGCTGGTCCTGCGCCGGCGGGTGTCCCGCCTGGCCCGGGCTCTGCTGGCGCTGGTGCCCGGCTCCACCGCTCGGGTGGACGAGACCGACCGGCGCTGGCTGCTTCTGCTGGCCGCCGGCAGTCTGCCGACCGCGGCCATCGGGCTGGCCCTGCGCGAGGTCGTGGTGCGGGTCCACGCGGAGCCGGCCTGGGTGGGCGTCTGTCTCATCGCGACGGCCCTGATCCTCGTGAGCTCCGAGCGCAGAGGCAGTCGTTCCCGGGGGGCGGCGGAGCTCGGGCTCCAGGACGCCTTGCTGATAGGCACGGTGCAGGGGTTTGCCGTCCTGCCCGGCATCTCGCGTTCGGGCTCCACCGTGGGCGCAGCCCTGTGGCGAGACGCGGACGCCGAGACGGCAGTCGAGTTCTCGATGCTGCTCTCGATCCCGGCCGTGCTGGGAGCGAACTTCCTCGAGATCGCCCGTGCCGGCCTGGGTGCGGTGCAGGCCGAGCTCCTGCCGCTGGTCGTGGGGTTCGTCACCGCCTTCGCGAGTGGCGCGCTGTGTCTGAAGGCCCTGCAGTGGGTCGTGGGCCACCGCAAGCTGCGGCCCTTCGCCGCCTACTGCGCGGTTGTCGGCATGGGTGCGATCGCGTTTGGCTAGGAGGGGGAGGTCGGGTGTGAAGAGGCGCCGCGGCAGCGAATCCAGGCGGGACAGAGCACCGGGACGCGTAGAAGCGGAGGTCGTGGCGCTGGGGCTGCTGGCGCTAGCCGCGTTGCTCGAGGTTGCGCTCGCGAGCTACAGCCCCGACGATCCCGTCCGGGGATTCGGCCAGTCCGTCGAGAATCTGTGCGGTCCCATAGGGGCGCTGGTCGCCTACGGCCTCGCGGGTTCGTTCGGCTGGGCCTCGCACGTGCTGCCCGTCGCCGCGCTGGTGGTCGCCGTTCGCTACCTGCGCGGGCTCCCGGTGCGACCGCGCTGGATTGCGCTCGCGGGCTGGCTCGTGTTCTGGATCAGCATGGCCGCGACGCTCGACGTGGCGCAGCGTCTGTTCCCCGGCCGGATACCGGAGGGGGTGGGAGGCTCGTTCGGCGCGGCCACGGTCGAGGGGCTGCGCTCCGCCGTCTATCTGCCGGGAGCTTCGGTCCTGCTCTCGATCACGCTCTTCTCGAGCCTGCTGATCGCCACCGGGGGCTCCGCTCGCGACGCGCTCGGGCGGGTGCGAAGGATCGCGCGCGCCCTATGGCGCGAGGTCGCGCAGCACGTGCGGGTCGGCTGGGCACGCGTGCGCATGCGGGTGGCGCGTTCCGCGGAGCTACGGACGGAGCGGAAGGAGCGAGCGGCCGAGCAGGCAGAGGCGGAGCTCTCGCCGCGCCGCGCGCTGCCGCGGAAGATCCGCGGACCGACGGAGCCCGAGGTTGTCGAGCACCGGGTGAGCGTGCCCCGCGCGCCCCGCCAGGAGGCCTTGCCGTTCGAAGGCGGAGCCCTCGGGCCCTACACGCTCCCCGACCTCGACCTCCTGGCGCAGGGGCCCGACGCGAGCGCGAACTTCGATCGCGAGTTCCTGCTGAAGAACTCCCGGATCGTGGAGAAGAAGCTCTCGGATTTCCAGGTAGCGGGACGCGTGGTCAAGGTGCACCCCGGCCCCGTCATCACCATGTACGAATTCGAGCCGGCGCCCGGCATCAAGGTCTCCCGCATCACGAGCCTCGCCGACGACCTGGCGCTCGCCCTGCGCGCCATGGCGGTGCGCATCGTCGCGCCGATTCCCGGAAAGAGTGTCGTCGGTATCGAGGTTCCGAATATCGAGCGCGATGTGGTCGTGCTGAGAGATCTCCTGAGCCATCCGAGCTACCAGGACTCGGAGTCGAAGCTCGAGATCGCACTGGGGAAGGACATCTTCGGAAGTCCGGTGACGACGAATCTCGCGACCATGCCGCACCTGCTCGTCGCGGGCGCGACGGGCACCGGCAAGTCCGTGTTCCTCGGTGCGCTGCTCGCGAGTCTGTTGTTCCGTGCGCGGCCAGACGAGCTCAAGCTGCTGCTCATCGATCCCAAGATGCTCGAGTTCGCCCCGTTCCAGGGCGTGCCCCACCTGATTGCCGACGTGGTCACGAATCCGAAACGAGCCGCCGCCGCGCTGATGGGGATCGTCCACAAGATGCAAGAGCGCTACGGGCTCATGGCGGAGCTGGGCGTGCGGAACATCGCGCAGTACAACCAGCAGGTCGCCCGAAAGCGCGCGCAGGCCCGAATCGAGGGGAACGAGGATATCGGTCCCCGCCCCATGCCCTACATCGTCGTCGTCGTGGACGAGCTGGCGGATCTGATGATCGTCGCATCGCGCGACGTGGAGGAATCGCTGATTCGCCTCGCGCAGATGGCGCGGGCCGCGGGGATTCACCTGGTGCTGGCGACCCAGCGTCCATCGGTAGATGTGCTTACGGGCATCATCAAGGCAAACTTCCCGGCGCGCGTCTCCTTCCAGGTGAGCTCCCGCACCGATTCTCGCACCATCCTGGACGCGAACGGCGCCGAACGGCTACTCGGTATGGGCGACATGCTCTACCTGGCCCCCGGAACGTCGAATCTCGTGCGCATCCACGGACCCTACGTCTCCGAGAAGGAGATCAACACCGTCTGCGACTTCCTGCGCGCGCAGGCCTCGCCAGAATTTGATCCCTCCCTGATCCGTCTCAAGGAAGAGAGCGAGAAGCGCGAGGAGCGAGGCGAGGATATCGATGAGCTCTTCGACGAGGCTGTCGACATCGTCGCCCGCCATCGCATCGCTTCGATCTCGTTCATTCAGCGGAAATTGAAGATCGGATACAATCGATCGGCGCGGATCGTGGAGCAGATGGAGGCCGAGGGGATTGTCGGGCCGCAAGAGGGGACCAAGGCGCGCGAGATCTTCGTACGGCCCCCGGAGGACGATGTCGGCTAGGAGCTTGACCCCTCTCGCACCGGTTCTCCTGCTGGTCGTGGGCCTGCTGGGCAACGGTCCCCCGGCCGTACCCGTGCTGTCCGCCCTCGACGCCATCCAGTCCCGCTACGACGGCATCGACGATATGACCGCCGAGTTCGTGCAGACGAGCTACACGGCCGCGCTCGCGCGTGAGAATGTTTCCGCTGGCACGGTCACGATGAAACGTCCCGGGCGTGTCCGCTGGCAGTACTCGACGCCGGAGGAGCGCGTGATCGTGCTGGATTCAGAGACATTGCGAATTTACAGCCCGGTTGACGAGCAGCTCCAGGTGGCCGCGCTCGCGGAGGGAACGGTCTCGCCAACCGCGCTCTCTCTCCTGCTCGGGGACGGCGTGCTGCGAGAGCTCTTTTGGGCCGAGGCGATCGAAGCCCCGGAGCGCGCCGAGCTCGGGCTGCGGCTGCGCTCTCGGAGGGAATCCAGCTTCGAATTCATCGAGCTGTGGGTGGACAAGCAGAGCTATCAGCTGCGGGAGTCCGTGCTGGTGGACCTGTTCAAGAACCGCACGCGCGTACGCTTCGAAGGCATCGAGGAGAACACGGGCGTCGAGGTCTCCGCCTTCGACATCGACGTCCCCGAGGATACCGAGATCATCGACCTCCGCTGAAGCGGTCTCCGGGGCGTCCCCGAATCCTCGCGGGGGGCGGCGGCGTCAAACACGTGTGGACCGAAATTGTTCATCGCCGCGAGGAGCCTGCGCACCTCATCCGAAGGCAGAACCCCAACGAGAGTGGCGGATCCTCGACGCTTCGCCGTCAACGATCCGTCGGCCGGCCGCGAGGTCCGGCGCGCGTCGGCAGGACCGCCACGCGCCCTCGCCGGGCGGGGAAACCCCGCAGAATCAAAGGCTTTTGCGCAGCTCTGCCGGCGGTGCTCCGTTGACACGCGGGGGATCTCCAGTTAATCTCATCTCTGGTGTAACTCAGTGATTTTTCTAGCGAATTCCGGTTTGGATCGAGGGCGGAGAGAAGCTCCGGCGGCGCTTGCCGTCGCCGCTGCCCTATCGTCGCCCCGGAAACGGTCGTGGGAGCGCGCGCCAGGCGTGCGTTCAAACGGGCGAACTCCCTATTTTTCCTTACTGTTTTCGAGAGATCGGGATGCGCCGGGCAGGCGGAGCCGGGGTGCCGCACCCGTCCTCCCGAGTGTAGAAGAGTCACCGCTTCCCCTCCCCACCGATGCTGGTTTCTCTTGGTACGTCGATTGCACAAGCTTCCAGTTTGCGACGAACGTCGACGCGAAGGATCGCGTGACGCCGTCGATATCGGACCATGGCGAGGAAAGCACATGAGCGAGTCAGGTTCAGGGAGAAGGGGCTTTGTTCGAGACGTGATGAAGCGCATCTCGTCACAGGGTCCGCGCGACCAGGATCCGGATGCGCCCGCGCGGGATGAGGCGGGCGACGTGGAAAGCCTCCGCGACGCCTTGCGCTTCTTGGGGCCGGACGCCAGCGACCTCGTCCGACGCATCGAGCGCTTCCTCATGGAGTTCGAGCTTCAGAGACAGCGCTTCGACCGCGCACGTCACCAGCTGTACGATGCGGAGAGACAGAACGAGAAGCTCGTCGGTGCTCTGCAGGACGCGAAGCAGCAGATCGATCTGCTCAAGCAAGAGGTCGACAAGCTCTGCGCGCCTCCCAATACCTACGGTGTGTTCGAGCGTTCCAACAAGGATGGGACGGTAGAGATCAACGTCGACGGTCGCATGATGCGGGTCAACGCGCATCCCAGCGTTCGCGTCGAGGACCTGATGGAAGGCCAGCTGATCGTGCTCAACGAGGCCTTCAACATCGTCGACTCGACGGACTTCGATCCGAGGGGCGAGGTCATGCAGGTCTCCGAATCTCTCGGAGACGGCAGGCTCGTCGTTCTGGGCCATGCCGATGAGGAGCGTGTCATCACGCTCTCGGCGCCGATGCGCCGCGAGAAGCTGAAGGCGGGGGACAACGTCCTCGTCAATCCGCGCAACGGTTTCGGTGTGGAGAAGCTCCCGAAGTCCACCGTTGACCAGGTGGTCCTCGAGGAGGTGCCGGACGTCAGCTACGAGGATATCGGGGGGCTCGGCGATCAGATCGAGGTGCTGCGGGACGCGATCGAGCTCCCGTACCTGTATGCCGATGAGTTCAAGAAGTACAACTTGTTGCCGCCGAAGGGCATCTTGCTCTACGGCCCTCCGGGCTGTGGCAAGACCATGATCGGAAAGGCGGTGGCAAACGAGCTCGCCAAGCGCATCTCCGAGGTGCGCGGGGTCGATCCGAAGAGCTACTTCCTGAACGTGAAGGGCCCCGAGCTGCTGAACAAGTACGTCGGGGAAACCGAGCACAAGATCCGCGAGGTCTTCAAGAACGCGCGCGAGAAGGCGGAAGAAGACGTTCCCGTGGTGATCTTCTTCGACGAGATGGACTCGCTTTTCCGGATGCGAGGGTCGGGGATCTCGTCCGACATGGAGGCGACCGTCGTCGCGCAGTTCCTCTCCGAGATCGATGGCGTGGAATCGTTGAAGAACGTGATCGTCATCGGCGCCTCGAACCGGCAGGACCTGATCGATCCGGCCGTCCTGCGGCCCGGGCGCCTCGATCTCAAGGTCAAGGTCAATCGACCGGATGGCAAGGGAGCCACCGAGATCTTCCGCAAGTACCTCACTGCCGATCTGCCTCTGAACGAAGCGGAGCTCAGCAAGTACGGAGGTGCCGCCCAAGCCGTGGCCGGGATGATCGACAAGGTCATCGAGACCATGTACACGGAGAACGAGGAGAACAAGTTCCTGGAGGTGACGTACGCCAAGGGCGATCGTGAGATCTTCTACTTCAAGGACTTCTCCAGTGGAGCGATGCTCCGGAATATCGTCGATCGCGCCAAGAAGAAGGCGGTGAAGCGTCTGATCACCGATGGCGATGGCGGAATCAAGCTGGACGACATGCTCGAGTCGGTGCGTGAGGAGTTCAAGGAAAACGAGGATCTCCCGAACACCACGAATCCCGACGACTGGGCGCGCATCTCCGGTCGCAAGGGCGAACGGATCATCAACGTTCGAACCCTGCTGACCGGGATCAACCGCAAGGAGCAAGCAATCGAGAATGTGGGCGGCTCCGGGCAGTACCTCTAGGTCTGCAGAAGGGTCAGTTTCCAGCGTATGCCGCTTCCCAGCGTGATTGGCACCGAAATCGAGTACGGGATTACCGTTCAGGGAGACCCGGACTTTGATCCGATCTCGAGCTGCGTGCTCCTGGTAAACGCATACTCCGACAACAAGGACGCGCAGATCCTCTGGGACTACGACCAGGAGAATCCCCTCGCGGATGCGCGGGGATTTAACGTCGAGGGGGAGAAGTACACCCCCAATCAACACGAGAACATCGCCCGGAACAAGACGCTCAAGAATGGAGCTCGCTTCTACGTCGACCACGCGCATCCCGAGTACTCGACGCCAGAGGTGACGAACCTCCTCGATCTGCTCGCGTACGAGCGAGCTGGAGAGCGGACGATGGAGGTGGCTCGTCGCGCCGCCACGGCGCTGCTCCCACCCGGTCAGCTGCTTCTCATCCACAAGAACAACAGCGACCGGAAGGGCAACTCTTACGGGAACCACGAGAACTACCTGTTGAGTCGGCGGACTCCCTTCAAGGATATCGTCGAATTCCTCACGCCGTTTCTGGTGACGAGGCAGATCTTCTGCGGAGCGGGCAAGGTCGGAAGCGAGAATCGCGCGGCACCCTGCGACTATCAGATCAGTCAGCGGGCGGACTTCTTCGAGACCGAGGTGGCTCTCGACACGATGGTGAAGCGGCCCATCATCAACACGCGAGATGAGCCACATGCCGATCGCGACAAGTACCGAAGACTGCACGTCATCCTCGGCGATTCGAACCTCTCGGACACATCGATCTATCTGCGCGTCGGGGTCACGGCGATCGTTCTGGCCCTGATCGAAGATGGCGTCATCGACAAGAACATGTCCATGACGGATCACGTGAAGGTGATCAAGGAAGTCTCGCAAGACCTCCAGTGCAAGCGTGGCTACTCGATGGAGCGGGGCGGGCGGCTGACGGCTCCGCAGGTTCAGCAGGAGTACCTCGAGATGGCACTCCAGTACTTCAGCTCGCGCGAGGTCGATCCCATCACCAAGGACGTCCTGACCCGTTGGGAGGTGATGCTCGAGAAGATCTCGGAGGATCCTTTTCAGCTCGACCGCGAGGTGGACTGGGTGATCAAGCGCAAGCTGATCACGGAATATCTGAAGAAGCACGATATCGATTGGAGCAGCCCCA
>JAUXJB010000046.1 GCA_030624945.1 Deltaproteobacteria bacterium
CCGTCGTGGCCGTCGCGATCTCGACCTTCCTGGTGGTGCGGGCCACACCGCGGGTGGAGCCGCCCTGGTACATGCGCTTGTTGCCGCCCGCGATCTCCGGAGTTCCGGTTCCGCCGCCGTACGCCCCACAGTCGGCGCTCCAGTGGGCGCGTGGATCGGGGAACGCCGTGCGATAATCCGGTCGAGTCGGCGAGACAGAGACCGCGCGATGGCCATCGATCCGAAAACGGCATACTGGACCGGAGCGCTCGTCAACATGGCCCTGATCGTCGCGTTGCTGTTCTCTGGCTTGCGGGCGATCCGGAGTGGGCGGGTGCAGCGACACCTGCGCCTGATGATCAGCGCGGCCTCACTCGTCGGTCTCTTCTTGCTCAGCTACCCCGCAAAGCTCGCGTTCCTGGGGCGGGAGCAGCTCGAGCTCTGGTCCCGGTACCACGTCTGGGTCCTGCGCTTCCACGAGCTCTGTGTCTTCTGCCTCGTGGTAGGCGGGGGGTTCGCGGTCTACCGGGCCTTGAGCTTGGGGCTCTGGAACCGGGAGGGCCCTGTGCGAGCGATGGACACGCGGGGGCACCGACGAGCGGGTTGGACCGCGATCGTGGGAGGCAGTCTGGGGATCTTGTCCGCAGCCTACGTCCTGCACGGCATGTACACGCGCTAGCGCGCCTGGCGGCGCTCGTACTCCACGGCGCGCAGCAGCTCCTCCGCCTCCTCGAGTGTCAGCGAGTCGCGAAAACGTCCCAGCACGATGTTCCAGCGATTCTCGTCGTCCGCGTCGGTCTTCGAGCCATCGAAGAAGTGCCCCGGCGACGGAATGATCCGGATCGTGCGGCCCGCGAGGCTCACGAGCGCGGCTACGGCCCTGCCACTGACCGGGTCGATGATCTCGAGCTCTCCGCGCCGCAGGAGACGCTTGATGTAGCCGGCTTGTTGTCGGGGGCTTGGTCCAGTCATGGCTTCCTCGTCCGGTAGGATGGGTGCAAGCTGCGGGCCGGGGCGAGACTCGCACAGCCAGCCGGACCAGCATGCCACATGCAGCCCACCGGAAAGAAGGTCCGCGGTTCTTCCCAGTCCGGGGCCAGCGCGGGGAGGTGTCGGTTCCCTGCGGTACATTCCGGACCGGGCGAGGCTATCCCCCCCCCCTTGGTCCCCTGGAGATCGCATGGCCAGAGCGGTGGCAGGCCCCGGAAGAGGGGCTCTCGTGGTGTTGGGCGCCCTCGCATTCGCCTGCGGTGCGTGGGGACTCTTCCTGTGGCGCGAGCTGCTGGTGTTCCGCGCAGGAGGAGAGGTCTTTTGCCCGCTGGGCGATGGGGCCGCCTGCGAGGCGCTCTGGGACTCGGCATTCGCGACTGCGGTCCATGAGAGTACCGGGCTTCCCATCGCGGGCTGGGGGCTGGTGTGGGGGCTCACCGCCCTCGCGGTGACCGTCGGGTTGCTCCGCGCTGCTCGCCCGCAGTGGATGCTGGGGGCACTGGTAGCCACGGCCGCTGCGGGCGCCATGGCGCTGGTCGTGTTGCTGGTGGTCTCGGTCGGGATGGGAGCGCTGTGCGGCGACTGCCTGGTCACCTACGCGCTGGTGGGCGCGTTTGCCAGCGTGGTATTCGCGACGACCCGCAGTCCGGCCGGCGAGCTGGTCCGGGGAGCTGCCGTCACCCTCGTCATGGCGGGGGCGGCCTTTGCGGTCCTGCTCTATCCCGGCTTGCGCACCCCTCTCGAGGCGGTCCCCGAGCTGGTCCTACCGGATCCGGCTCCCGACGGCCAGGAGCCCGAGGGCCTCGATGTGCGCCTGGCGAGCTTTGTCGCGGCCCTTCCGGCAGCCGATAAGCACGCGCTCGCGCGGGCCCTTCGCGCGAACTCCGCGGGCTCCCCGCCGGTCGTTCGACCGCCCCGCGATCTGCACGGCTCGTCCACCGCGCCGGTTCGGATCACGGACTTCACCGATACCCTGTGCGGGCACTGCGCGCGCTTCCACGAGGGGGTCGAGGCCCTCAAGCGGAGTTTGCCCGGCGACTCCTTCTCTTTCGAGGAGCGGCACTTCCCGCTGGACGCTGCCTGCAACCGGGCCGGGCCCTCACGGGGACCGGGCGTGAGCGTGCGCTGCCGCGCGGCGCTCGCTCGGATCTGTATGGAAGGCAAGCCAAACGCCTTCGACTACTCGGGCGATCTGTTTCGAAGCCAGGAGTCTTTGACCGCCGAGCGCGTGCTCGCGCTCGCAGCGCCCTACGCTGAGCCTGAGGACCTGGAGCACTGCATGGATTCGGCGGCGACGCTGGAGAAGCTCCGGGACGACATCGACTGGGCGCTCGAGCACCGGATCCGGGGGACACCGCTGGTGCTGGTAAACGGCCGCACCGTTGCGGCCTCCCCCACCTTTCTCTACGCGCTGATCCTCTCCCGGGGAGACGCCGATCACACGGCCTTTCAAGCGCTCACATCGGCCGAGACGGTGGAACGCTAGCCGGCTTTCCCGGGTGTCCCGACCTTACCCGTCACGTCTTGCAGGGCGCGAGTCGCTGTACGCGTCACGCTGATCGTCACCGCGGCGGTGGCTGCCAGACCGAGGATGGCCACCGCCCAGCGCCCGGGGCCGCTCGGATCGTCCGTACCCGCGACGGCCACGGCGAAATTGCCTGCGAGGGAACCGGTATAGACGTAGAGCAGGGTGCCCGGCAGCATGCCGAAGCAAGCGAGGGCGTAATCGGCGAGTCGCACCTGCGTGAGACCGAGTGCGTAGTTCAGAAGGTTGAATGGGAAGATGGGCGAGAGCCGCAGGAGCGTGACGATCTTTAGTCCCTGGTTGCCGACCGCGTGGTCGATCGCCGCGAACTTCGGGTTGCCCTCGAGCCTGTGCTCGATCGCCCCCCGCGCCAGGTAGCGAGCGATCAGGAAGGCGGCGCACGCCCCCAGAGTCGCCGCCAGGAAGACGTAGAGGGTGCCCCAGGCGATCCCGAAGATGGCTCCGGCCGCGAGCGTCAGCAGGGAGCCGGGGATAAAGGCAACCGTGGCCAGCGCGTAGCCCACCACGAAGGCGAGGGGGCCCCAGACTCCGACCGCGTCGACCCACCGCGCGAAGTCCTGCAGGTACGCTCCCGCCTGACTGCCGAGCAGCAGCAGGGCCCCAACGCCCAGGATCGCGAGGAGCACGTGCCAGAGCTTGCGCGACGAGGCGACGGGCTCGAGCTCCTGGGGGGGTCCGTCCAGCATGGGTTTGGCCGCCTTCTCGGGGTGATGCTGCCAGTGAGACGCACAGCGCCTCGGAAGGTTTCGGCACTCCCGGAACAGGACACTAGCGGGTGCGGCGAGCGGAGCGCCACAGGTAGCGGCTTCGCGTCGGGACGTAGCCCGCTGCCAGGAAGCGCTCTCGCCACCACGCTCGGGGCCGAAGCGTGACGCGTCTCTGGTCGCCACGCTCGTAGTTCTCGCTGGTGCTGCTCCAGAAATGGAAGTGGCGCGAAAGGCGCGCGCAGCGCGCCAGGAACGGCGCGACTTCCGAGGCCTCCAGATAGACCAGGGCGTTGCTGAAGATCAGGTCGAACTCTCGCCCACGACTCTCGAGCTCCTTCAGGTAGTCCCGCATGTCGGCGCGCCGGATCCGGCGCCGGTAGCGCCCGGGGATCCGCTGGTGAGCCCAAGAGCTGATCTCGCACCCCCAGGGTCGGATGCCCCAGGCGGCGTCGAAGTGCTCGAGCACCCGGCCGGTTGCGGCCCCCAGCACCGCGACCGAGCGCACCCGCAGATCCATGCGATCCACGAGCTGGGTACAGTGCTCGATACCGCTGTGAAACAGGTAGTTCGCGTCGTAAGGCCCGTAGCCGCAGTAGTTTTCGACGTATTCCGCGTCCACGCGCAGATAGGGTAGCGAAATAAACGACTCAGAAAGGAATGAGTCATTCTATTCATCAAGCGGCCGGCGGATGTGTCGAAACGGTACCTAGCGGGCGCGACTGGCCCGGTCTGATCCAGAACGCGTTTCAATCACCGGGGATGACGTTCTCCGGACCGTTGAGGCACACGAGTTAGGGGGGTTCACAATGGATGAGAATCTGATCACGGTTCGGGAGGCCGCTGGCTTTCTGCGAATCTCGGCACGCACGGTCTATCGCCTGATCGAATCGGGTCAACTCGAGGCGGTTCGGATCGGGAAGCAGTGGCGCATTCCCGCCAGAGATCTACCCGGCCGCCAGGCCAGCTCGAGCGGTAGCGAGCAGAAGCCGGCGAGCGCCTGAGCGGTATTCCGGGGGGATGGGCGCGCCGGCTCCGCGCGTGAGTCGGTGCGCCGTCAGCCCGCTTGGCCGGGCTCGGAACGCAGTGGAAAGAGGCCAAAGGCCTCTTTCACCGCCAGTCGTTGCGCCTCGACCTCTTCGTTGAGGCGCGCACAGACCGCCAGTAGATCGGTAACGGTCTCCGCGGCGTCGAGGATCTCGACGCCGCGTATGGCACTCAAGGTCGCGGTAGTCTCGAGCAGACTCTGCGCCAGGCAGCGATGGGCGATTCCCAGCCTGGCGCGGCTCTCGAGCAGGCCTGGTGGCGGTTCGAAGCGCCGCTCGCCGTGCAGCACGAGAGCGTCGAGGATTGGTTCCAGGGCGGCGAGCTCTCTCGCGGCTTCGCAGCTCGCCAGCCCGACATCGGAGAGAAGCCCTCTCGCCTCCGCGGCCTCATGGGACTCCAGGCGCAGGTAGAGGTCCCGGGAGAGGCGCAGGATCTCCGCCAGGAGCTTGCGCGCCTCGCCGCCGAGGATCTCGGACATCACCTGTGCCACCTTCTGAGCGAGAGCGGTGGGCGGTTGCGGGCCGCTCGCATCCGGGATGAGCGAGGGGTGCTGCAAGAGGCTGTGTCCCAGCGGCAGCAGGACCAGGCCGCCCGCCAGTCCCACGCCGAATAGCACGGCGTCCCCCATCAGTGCGAGCGCGAACCCGAGCCCGATGGGGATCAGGGCGACCGTCATGAGCCAGTCGGGGAGCTCGGCCCAGGTGGCATCCGCCGCCACCAGGCGGGTCTCGAAGCCGTGCGTGGCCAGACGTCGCGTGACCCGCTGCGCCTGTGTGCGCGAGACCTTCACCAGGGGCTGCTTCCCGCGCGCCACGCGTCGCACCGCACGCTCGTCGGACGGGCCGCCGGTGAGCCCGCGCAGCTTCCGGACGCGCTCTTCCTCGCCCGAGGTCTCCGAGACGGACGGGACCAGCATGATCAGCGTATCGGGCTGCCCGCCGAGGGGGTCCTCGCAGTGGGGGCAGACGGCGCGCCCGAGGGTGCCCGGCTCGCGACACAGGATGCAGCAGTCGGTCAGGTAGTCCTCGCGGGTGGCTCCCGCTCCCGGGGGCAGCCCCTGCTCGTCCAGCGCGCGCGCCAGGCGCTCGGCGGTCTCGATCCGGTTGCCAGGATCCGCGCAGGTGGCGCGGGCGATGATCTCGTCGAGCCACTTGGGCACGTCGGGGCGCGCCTGCGAGGGCTTGAACCCGTCAGGGAGCGGCGTGCATGGTGCGGCATCCGGGCCCGCCTGCGGCAGCTTCCCAACCAGGGCGTAGTACAAGGTCATGCCGAGCGCGTAGATATCGGAGCGCGCGTCGACGTAGCGACCCTCGCTCTGTTCCGGGGAGCGGAAGACGTCGTCCTCCGCTGCGTCCTCGTCCTCGAGCCACGCCTCCTGCCCGTCGAGATCGGCGCAGCCGAAGTCCGCGAGCAGAGCCCGGCGCGGCTCGCCGAGCAGAATGTTCCGGGGTTTCACAGCTCTGTGTAATAGACCCTGCGCGTGCACCGCGGCCAGGGCCTCCGCGACGCTGCGTCCGATCACCGCCACGTCGTGCGGGCTCAGGGGACCGTGCGCTGCCACCCGCGTGCCCAGGTCGCCGCCCTCGACGAGATCCATCACGATCAGGGTGGAGAAGCCCGCATCGAGTAGCTCCGAGGGCTTCAGGATCCCGGGGTGCTCCACGGCTCGCAGGGCCTCCGAAACGCGTCGGAGCTGCTCGCGAGCCAGATGTGCGACGGGAGCGGGAGGAGACAGCAGCTTGACGGCAACTCGCCGGTCTCCCTCGCGGGCCTCGAAAACGATGGAGTGGGCGCCGCGGCCGATCTCCCGCAAGATCTCGTAGCGATTGGCCAGCACGGTTCCAGGCGAGAGTCCGGTCGCTGCGTTCATCCCAGTTCCTGACACCCGAGGGAACCCGGAGGATTCCGAGTGGGGGGTTGCAGAGCGCTGAGCGGGGGGAAACCGCTACCCCCAGCTCCGTCTCTTCGCGGAATCGGTCGCGACAGCTCGCGACTTTAGGTGACGGGTTCCGGTCTCAGCCGCCCGAAACGGGCGCCTCAGCCGCCGCCGATGGTGGGGAGGGGTCATCGAGCCGGTCGAGGTAGCCCTCTGGCAGCACCACGCGCTGGGTGCGACTGCCTTTCCCTCGGGGAATCCGCAGGGCGCCCGGCGGGAAGGGCTCCCGGGGGTCGATCCCGGCCAGGGCCCGGTCCAGGTCGGCCAGGCTCGAGATCCCGGTCAGCAGGCGCCGCAGCTCCTTGCTGCGCCGGAATCCCTTGGTGTACCAGGTGGCGTGTTTGCGGAAGCCCTGCGTCCCGTACCGCTCGCCGAACCATTCGACCAGGAGACCCGCGTGCTCCCGCATGATGCCGGCGACACCGCCCAGATCGGGTGGGGCCTGCGGCTCGCGACCGTCGAAGACGTCCGCGAGGTCGCGAAACAACCAGGGCCTCCCCAGACAGCCTCTCCCCACGACGACCCCGTCGCAGCCCGTCGCCCGCATCATGCGCAGGGCGTCGTGTGCCTCCCAGATGTCGCCGTTGCCGAGCACGGGAATCGATGTGACCGCGCGCTTGAGCTCGCCGATCTTCTCCCAGCACGCCTCTCCCGCGTAGAGCTGAGCCGCGGTCCGCGCGTGCAGGGCAACCGCAGCACAGCCCTCGTCCTCGGCGATGCGCCCGGTGTCGAGAAACGTCTCGTGCTCGGAATCGATGCCAACGCGGAACTTGATCGACACCGGGACGTGACGCGCGCGTCGGACCGCCTCCCGTACGATGTTGCGAAGCAGCCGGGTCTTGAGAGGCAGGGCCGCCCCGCCGCCCCGCCGCGTCACCTTGCGGACGGGGCAGCCGAAGTTGAGGTCGATGTGATCGACCAGGGCCTCGCCGACGAGCCAGCCGACCGCTTCGCCCACGTAATGCGGATCGACGCCGTAGAGCTGCAGGCTGCGCGGGCTCTCGTCGGGACTGAACCCGGAGAGCTTCCGCGTCTTGGCGTGTCCCTCGACCAAGGCCCGCGCGGTGATCATCTCGCTCACGTAGAGCCCCGCGCCGAAGCGCCGACAGAGTCGACGGAAGGGCGCGTTCGTGACGCCGGCCATGGGTGCCAGCACGACGGGGGGCCACACCTCGAAGGGACCCAGCTTGAGCGCCCGAAACTCGCGCGGAGCCGCCGGCAATTCGTCTCGGTTCCGCTCGCTCCGATAGCTCACGAGTTCGCGTCCTGTTCTGGGAGTGCGCTCGCATACTCGTCCGCGAGAATTGCGTCGGAACTCCCGGAACAGGACACTAGGGTATCAGCGGATCGACGCCCATCCAGAAGGCCTCGAGCCGGTTGCCCGGATCCCGCGTGTCCTCGAGACACTCGCGCCACCAGCTCGGAAGCGGATTGCGGTAGAGCGGGTCCTGGAAGCGTCGACCCAGGAGCACGATCGCCGCTCGGTCGCTCGGAGTACGCAGCGCGCGTCCCCCCGCCTGTATGACGCGATTGATGCCCGGGTAGACATAGGCGTACTCGAAGCCCCGGCCCCGTTGGTTCTCGAAATAGGCCCGGATCAGCTCTCGGTCCGCATCGACGGCGGGCAGGCCCGGTCCCACGATGAACACCCCGATGGCCATCTCGCCCGGGTAGTCCACCCCCTCGGCGAAGACGCCCCCTAGCACTCCGCAGAGCAAGAGGGTCTCGGAGCGATTGTTCCGGAGCTCGGCGAGGAAGGCGCCCGTGGGCATTGCGGGCGTCTGGGTGAGCACTCTGTAGGGTCCGGGCGCAAGCTTTGCCATGACCTCGTCCCGGTACGCGAAGCTCCCGAAGAACGCGAGGTAGTTGCCGCGCCGTACGCGCAGACAGCGCTCGATGAGGGCCGCCACGCGTGCGGCGTCCTGCGAGCGCCTTCGGTAGGTCGTGTCGATGTCGGGCACGCAGAGGACCAGCCGGTTCTCGCGGGGGAAGGGCGAGCCGAGGTCGAGCTGGACCGAGCGGGGACCCTCGACGCCCAGCAGGCCCGCGTGGAAGTCGAGCGGCGCCAGCGTCGCGCTCATACACACGACTGCGTGAAAGCCGCGAATGCGCGGACCGAAGAGCGAGCCGGGATCGAGACAGAGCAGCTTGGCGCGGTCCTCGCTCCACAGAGCCGCGAAGAGCTCCGGGTTCCGCTGGCTGGCGCGGCAGTAGTCGCGAACCCCGTACAGACACGAGAGCAGAGGGTCGCGAAGCAGGCCGTTGGCGGGGTCGCGGCGCGGCGCGAACGGTGCGGGCCGCGGCTGCTCCCGCGCCGCAGACAGGCTGTAGCGGAGCACGCACGCTTCGACACGGACCTCTATCTCTTCCCAGAAGCTGCGGTCTGGCTCCTCGACCCACGGTGCCGGCGTGGCCCGCTCCTCGGAGAGCGTTCGGACCTGCCGCTCGCAGTGGTCGTGCACGTCGCGCAGGAGGTCCGCAACCTCCAGGTAGGCGGGCTGTGTCTGCTCCTCGCAGTCGCGAATCAGCCTCGCGAGCTCGGTCTGGCTGAGCTCGGCGGAATAGCTCGCGCGGGCGCGCTCGGGCAGCTCGTGCGCCTCGTCGATGATCAGCAGGAGCTGGCCCGGGTCCTCGTCGAAGAAGCGCCTCAGGTAGGCATTCGGGTCGAACACGTAGTTGAAGTCCGCGACCACGGCCGCCGCGCCGAGCGAGAGCTCGAGCGAGACCTCGAAGGGACACAGCTCCGCCTTGAGAGCGCGTGCGGTGAGCTCGGCGCTGTCGACGACCCCGAGCTGCATCAGCTCGTCGATCAGACCGGAGGTCGCCAGACGTTCGGCAAAGCGCGTCATCAGCGGGCAGCCCCGCTCGACGCAGCCCAGGCTCTCCCGGGGACACACCCGGTCCCTGGCGCTGATCTGAACCGCGAAGCCCGGATCGCCGGGGGGCAGCTGACGGCGAAGCGTGTCGAGCGCCAGTTCCTGCTGCGAGATCCGGGCGGTGACGAAGAAGAGCGTCGTGTCCTCGGCCAGGGCGCGCTTGAGCATGGGGTGAATGGCTGCGGCCGTCTTGCCGATCCCGGTCGGCGCGGCGCAGAGCAGGATCAGGCCGGACGCTGCGGCGCCCGCGACGTCGCGCAGCATGGCGTCCTGGCCGGGCCGCGGCTCGGCGAACGGAAAGGCGAGTCGTTCGGCTTGCAGGGCCTTTCCTCTCGCGCCGCGCCGCTCTCGGAGCCACACCCGCTCGATCCGCTCGAGGCGGGCGTCGAGCACGCGCTCGTAGGCCTCCTCGGAGAAGGCCACATCGAGCCGGTGGGCCCGCTCGTCGATGAGCGAGATATCTACGATGGATCCCTTGAGGACGCGCCCTCCGGAACGGAGCAGGAGAAGACAGAGGAGTCCCACCCGCTCGATGGC
>JAUXJB010000148.1 GCA_030624945.1 Deltaproteobacteria bacterium
ACTCTCTCCGCCGTCTTCCGCAAGCGGCCCGCGACCGAGTGGGAGCGCGACATGGTCGCGGCAGACGTCGGCTGCGCCGAGCTCGCGAGCCGCGGATTGACCGAGAACGTGTTGAGCGGTCCGATCACGCGGGAGGCCGGCTTCCTTACCGAGGTCGAGCACCCGAGCTTCGGGCCGCATCGACGCTTCACCCCGCTGGTCGAGCTCTCGCTCACAGCGGGTGTGGCGAGGCCGGCCTGCCTCCTTGGCCAGCACACGGACGCCGTCCTGCGCGAGCTCGGCTACGAGCCGGACGCGATCGACGAGCTCGAGGCCAGCGGCGTTATCGATCGGGGATAGCCCGGGAGTTCTCAACCCCGCACCGGAGGAACACCATGCGCCGTAATTCCATGCTCCTCTCGCTTCTCGCAACGAGTGTCTTGATGGCCGCGGCCACCGACCTGGCCGACGCCCAGGAGAGCGCGTGTACTCCCGCGCCGCGGACGGGCTGCCTGCAATCCGACCAGGTCGAGCTACGCGTCGCCAGAGATCCCGAACGCCTGAGCTGGCGCTGGCACGGACAGGCGCCCGGCACCGCAGCGGACCTCGCGCTGTGTCTGTACGACGGCGAGACGACCGGGCAGACGGACGTGGCAGCGCCGACACCGGAGACCGACAGCCTGATCCTCGGAGTGAGCGTTTCCGCCATCGAGTCGGACGACCAGGGACTCTCCGCGCGCGTCGAGGCCGAGGTCAGCTGGCTCGAGCGTCTCTTCGGAGGGGGAGGCGAGATCGGGCTCGCCGCTCTCGACTCGGTCGAGGGGAGCCGGATCATCTCGCAGCTCCAGGGCGGGGACGACCTCTGTCTGGGCAGGTCGGTCTCGATCGCGTACGACAACGGTCCTCCCTTTCCCGAGAGCGGGAACGGAGTGATGGATGCGTCCAAGGGCAAGCGACTGCTCGACGACCTCGCCGCCGAATACAACGGCGAGCAGGGCGGCGAGCCGCTGAGCATGATGCGCTGGATCAGCTCGATCGCCGCCACACAGCTGCAGAACCGCGTCGTCAGCTCGCCACCTTCCGAGCTCGATCTCGAGGCCGTCTTCGGGGCGCTTCACATCTCCGGCTGGTTCGGGGGCATCTGGTTCGTGCGAGACGGCTTTCAGCGACCGGCGCCGGAAGCCGTCAATCTCGCCGCCGCCGAAGCCGCGGCGCGTCTCTACGTCGAGGGCCGGGACGCCGCGCTCGAGGCCTCCGACGAGGAGATCTTCGCGTACCTGACCCACCAGGAGACCACCCAGGGACCGGCCGGGGATTCCGTCGGCGGCACAGGCCTGGCATCGCTGGTGGACTCCTACGGCTACAACACGGGCTACAGCCTTCAGGTCAACGAGGAGACCGTCGACGGGAAGGTCACGCCTGCCCCACCCGAGAAGCTCGCGTGCCCGGGCAGCCACCCCCAGCTCGTGGCACCCAACGACCCGCACGCCGATGCACCGCTCCTTGGCTGCACCTACAGCCCGTCCTACATGGCCTCCCTCGCTGGCCTCCGGCCCTATCGCGATGCCTACGTGACCGCCTTCCCGGAACGAGCGGCCGAGCTCAAGGCGATCCAGGACCGCGCGGAGGCGCGCGGTCGCACGGTCTGGAGTTACATGCTGGGCAACGTCATCAAGCCGGATCAGGCCGTGCGCGAGGCGCTCTGGGATGTCGACAACGCGTTCCTCGAGGTGGTGCACGCCGCGGGGCTGCTCAACATGGGCGCGCAGGTGAATCGCGATGCCGAGCTGGGTCGCCGGGCGGCGCTCGGCTCGAGCGGCGTCCTCAAAGGTTGGCTCGCCAGCTACGGACTGGGGTTGGGTGCCCCGGAGCCGCGCGTGCTCCCGACCTGGGACCTGGGCACGACGCCCGTCATGACGCTGGAGGAGTAGCGCGAGAGACCGCGTCCGGCTACGCGGAACAGACGGCTGCCTTACCGGAGATCTCGACGCACCTGCGCATCCAGCGCAGCGGGTCCCGGTCGTGGCCGTTCGTGCAGTAGCCCACGGAGATTCCCGTCTCGGGATCGGCCCAGCCGATCTGGCCACCGGCACCCCTGTGCCCGAAGCTGCGCTCCGAGTTGAAGCGTCCGAAGCCCCTCGCGGTGCGGCGCGCGTCGCCCGCGATGATCACGCCGAGCGCCCGGTTGGCGAGATAGCCAGCCTGAAGCTCGCGGAGCTCGCCGGAGCGGACGCGCAGAGCGTCCCGCAATGTCTCCGGCTTCCAGATCTGAGGGCCGCCGAGGGGGGTGCCGTCATTTACCAGCGCCTGATAGAAGAGCGCGATCTCTGCGGCGGTCATGGTACCGCCGCCAGCCGGTATGCCTGCCTCGCGGACCTCGGGCCGGTTGAAACCCAGGATCGCGTCCTCCGTGACCGCGGTCACGGGCGGGGGTGCGATGCCGCGCTCTCTGTAGTCGGCCTCGGTCAATGCCTCGCCGACGTAGACGCAGTCCGCGAGGCGCCCGTGGAGCTCTCGCGGCAGGCCGACCCAGAGATCTTCGAGATCCAGGGGCTCCGCGATCCGCTTGCGGATGAACTCCCCGTAGGTGCTCCCGGAGCGGCGCTCGATGATCTCGGCAACCACGTACATGCTCGAGGTCGGGTGGTACTCGAAGCGCGAGCCCGGCTCCCAGTTCAATCTCCACTGGACGAAGCGCTCGAGTCGCCGCTTGCGGTTCGAGAACTCCGCCGGTCGGAAAGGCGCGTGTGGGAAGCCGGACGTGTGCGTCAAGAGCTGCTCGACGCGGATCCCTTCCTTCCCGTTCGACCCGAACTCGGGAACGATTTCCGCCACGACCTCGTCGGTGTCGAGCTTGCCATCCTGGATCAGCAGCCACGCTGCCGCGGAGGTCAGCGCCTTCGTCGCCGAGAATATGCAGTAGAGGGTCTCGTTCGTGGCCTCGGCCTCGCGACCCTCGTGCGTCACCGATCCGACGGTTCGCAGCCCGGCGATCCGACCATCGCGCGCCAGCGCGATCTGGGCCGACGGCAGCAGGCCCTCGCGCACCTCTTGCTCGGCTCGCTCGAAGAGCTCTGCGAGCTTGCCCGAGTCGATCCCCACCTCCTCGGGAGTCTCGGCTACGAAGCGGGGATTCAGCATGGCGCCAGCTTATCACCACCCGCTCCCGGGCAGAACGAGCTAGGGGTCCGAGCCAAGACTTCGTCTTGGCTCGACTCGTAGCCGTCATAGCGGCCTAGCGGCGCGCAGAGCGCGCCTTGCCGCACGGAGAGCGACTCCTGAGTCGCTCTCCTAGGCGCCCTCCCCGCGCTTGATCTGGAGGGACAGGCCCGCGCGCGCCACCTCACCAACGCCCCGGGCCAACGAGCGATCGCCGAAGCGATCCTGAATCTCGTCCACGACCCGATTGAGTCGCGCGCGGCTCTCCGGGGCCGCCCGCTCCGCGTCGAGCAGGCCAAGCTGGGAGGTCTCGCCCGATTCGATGCGCGAGACGGAAACGCCGAGCAAGCGGACGGGCTCGCGCAGGGCCGCCCTCGTCAGGAGCAGACGGCCCACGCGCGCGATCTCCGCTCCGTCTCGGGTGGGCTGCCGCAAGGTCAGCGAGCGCGTGACCAGCGGGTACCTCCCCGCTCCGAGCGGACGCGCGAGCTTCAGCTTGAGCGTCACCCCTCGTCCGCTGACGCCGTCGCGCCGAAGCCGCCGCGCCACGGCCTCGGCGTGCGCGCGGATCACCTTCTCGAGCTCGCGGCGCGCCGAGATGTCCCGCTCGAAGGTGTTCTCCTCCCCGTAGGACTTGGCCTCGCGGTAGGGCTCGACCTCGCGCACGTCCTCGCCCCGGGCCAGCCGCGCGGCCTCGAGGCCCCGGCTCCCCAGCTCCCGGGTCAGTACCTCCTCGGAGGCGCGGGCCAGATCTCCGACCGTCCGGATGCCGACGCGCTCCAGACGGGAACGGGCGCCCGGACCGATGCCCCAGATCCTCCCCACCGGAAGCGGATCGAGGAACGCTCCCACCGCTGCGGGCGCGACCTCGAGCAAGCCGTCCGGCTTCGCCATGTCGCTGGCGATCTTCGCCACCATCTTCACCGGCGCGATTCCCACCGACACGGCCAGGCCCGTCTCCGCCCGGACCTCTCTGCGCAGCTTCTCCCCGACGCGGGCCGGCGCACCCAGCAGCTGCTCGGTGCCGGCCAGGTCGAGAAACGCCTCGTCCAGGGACAGACCTTCGACCCGCGGAGTGAAGCGCCGGAAGATCTCGAAGATCCGTCGGCTCTCCCGTCGGTACACGTTCATGCGACCGCGCACGAAGATCAGCTCGGGACAGCGCCTCCGCGCTTCCACGGAGGGCATGGCCGAGTGAATCCCGAACTTGCGCGCCTCGTAGCTGGCTGCCGCGACGACCCCGCGAGCCGAGGCGCCGCCGACGACCACGGGCTTGCCGCGCAGCCCGGGATCGTCCCGCTGCTCGATGGCAGCGAAGAAGGCGTCCATGTCGGCATGCAGGACGGTCTTCGCGCTCAGTTCCCTCCGAGAATCAGCGGCAGGCCACTCGGTCCCGCGCCGATCACCACGACCTTGGCGTTGTCGCTGCGCGAGAGACTCTCGGTGGCCTCGATCCCCTTCCAGCGCAGCAGGTCGGCCGTCAGCCCCTCGGCTACGATCCGCTGGAAATCCGCGATGCCCTTGGCCTCGATCGCCTTGCGCGACGCCTCCTGGCGCTCCCGTTCGAGGGTAAAAACCATCTTCTCGGCCCGCTGCTCCTCCTCGAGCTTCTCCGAGATCGCGATGCGGAGCTTCTCCGGCAGATCGACGTTCCGGATCAGGAGGGTCTCGACGATTATGTGCTTGCCCACGAGCGCGCCCTCGATCGCCTCGATGATGCCGGTCTCGACCTCCTGGCGCTTCGTGGAGTAGATCTCCTCGGGCGTGAACTGGCCCACGATCTTGCGGATCTCGCTGCGGATGGTGGGCTTGATGATCTTCTGGTAGTAGGCCGGCCCGATTTCCTGG
>JAUXJB010000259.1 GCA_030624945.1 Deltaproteobacteria bacterium
CGCGATTCATCGATCGGTCGCTGCGCCCGCTCTTTCCCGATGGATACCGGGACGAGACGCAGGTCACGGCGACCGTGCTCGCCGCCGAGCCTGGCTACGACACCGACATGCTGGCCTTCGTCGGCGCATCGGCCGCGGTCGCCCTCTCGGACATTCCGTTTCCCGAGCCGATCGCGGCTGTGCGTGTCATACGGGTCGGCGGGGAGTTCGTCGTCAATGGATCGTTCGAGGAAAGCGACGAGAGCGATGTCAACGTGATCATCGCGGGTACGCGCGACTCGATCGTGATGGTCGAGGGCGGCGCCCGCGAGGTCTCGGAGGCCGATATGCTGGCAGCGCTCCGCTTCGGTCACGAGCAGATCCAGCCCTTGCTCGCCGCCCAGCGCGACCTGGTGGAGCGCGCGGGCAAGACGAAGCGCAAGGCAGTCCCGGCCAAGCTCGATCCGGATCTGGTCGCGGAGATCGAGGGGCTCGCACGGCAGCGCATCGAGGCCGCCAGCCGGACTCCCGAGAAGCACGCTCGCTACCGGGCGCTCGATGAGATCGACCAGGAGATCGTCCAGAAGTACCTGGGGGACTACCGCCAGCAGCCGCGTCCTTTCGGCACCCTGGCCGAGGTCGAGGAGGCGCAGTCGGGCGGTCGCAAGCTCGCAAGCGACGTCAAGGAGATCCTTCACGATCTGCGTGGCAACGCGATGCGGGAGGCCGTCCTGGCGGGTGAGCCCCGGCTCGACGGGAGATCGACAACCGAGATCCGTCCGATCAGCTGCGACGTCCGATCTTTCCCGCGGCTACACGGCTCGGCGCTCTTCACGCGCGGCGAGACTCAGGCCGTCGTCACCGTGACCCTGGGCGGCAAGCGAGACGAGCAGCTGATCGAGGGTCTCAAGGAGACCCACTACCGGAACTTCTACCTTCACTACAACTTCCCAGCCTACAGCGTTGGCGAGGTTCGGCCCTTGCGCGCGCCAAACCGCCGCGAGCAGGGTCACGGCGCGCTGGCCCAGCGCGCGCTGCGCGCGGTACTCCCCGACATGGAGGAGTCTCCGTTCACGCTGCGAGTCGTCTCGGAGATCATGGAGAGCAACGGCTCCTCGTCCATGGCATCGGTCTGCGGTGGCGCACTGGCGCTGATGGACGCGGGGATTCAGATCACCGCACCGGTCGCGGGCATTGCCATGGGACTGATCACCGATGGAAAGCGCAACGCCGTGCTCTCCGACATCCTCGGAGACGAGGACCACCTGGGCGACATGGACTTCAAGGTCGCGGGCTCGCGCGCCGGCATCACGGCGATCCAGATGGACATCAAGATCGAGGGGCTCGACTGGAACGTGATGGAGGCGGCACTCGAACAGGCCCACGTGGGCCGGCTCCACATTCTGGACTGCATGGAGCGCGAGACGGCCAGCCAGCTCCCGGGCTTCAAGCCACGCGAGGACCTCTCGGAGAGCGCACCGCGTGTCAGCATCCTCTGGGTCAAGCCCGACCGGATCCGGGACATCATCGGCCCGGGCGGGAAGGTGATCCGCGGCATCCAGGAGTCGACAGGCGCCAAGGTCGACATCGAGGACTCGGGGCGTTGCACGATCTTCGCCCCCGACAAGCCCTCGCTGGAGGCCTGCCAGCAGATGGTCGAGGAGATCACCCAGGAAGCGGAGGTCGGGAAGCTCTACTTCGGAAAGGTGAAGCGCGTGACCGACTTCGGCGCGTTCGTCGAGGTGTTCCCCGGTACCGATGGACTGCTGCACATCTCGGAGATGGCCGATTATCGCGTCGATCGCGTCGAGGACATCTGCGTCGAGGGGGACGAGGTCATGGTGAAGTGCCTCGAGGTAGACCCGAGTGGAAAGATTCGGCTCTCCCGGCGGGCCGCGCTGGAAGAGCAGCTGGCCGAAGCCTGACGCGAGCGTTCACAGCTCTGCGGGTGGCACGGCCCGCGAGCACGAGCAGGGATAACCAGCAGTGCCTCCCAAGAGAACGGTGCTCGAATCGGGCGCCAGCGTCGTCAGCGAATCGATGTCGGGGGTGGAGAGCGTCTCGTTCGGGCTCTACTTCCCGACGGGATCCCGGCACGAGACAGAGCTCGACAACGGCGTATCCCACTTCATCGAGCACCTCGTGTTCAAGGGAACGCCCTCGCGGAGTGCCGATGAGATCAACCGCGAGATCGACCTGCTCGGCGGGGCCTCGAATGCCTATACCAGCAAGGAGACGATCTGCCTCTACGGGCGCGTGCTGGCCGAGAATCTGGGTCGGCTGATCGCGCTGTTCGGGGACCTCGCGACCGAGGCGCTGCCCTCGGGAGTCGAGGAGGAGGTCGAGCGGGAGCGCCGGGTCATCCTCTCCGAGATTCGCGCTGTGGAAGACTCCCCCGAGGATCTCGTGGGACAGCTCTCGGACAACGTGTTCTTCGGCGATCATCCGCTGGCCATGCCCATCGCGGGTTCGGCGCCCGCCGTCGGTCGCCTGGGTCTCGGCGAGATCCGCGACCACTACAGGAGCCACCTGGTGGCGAGCGGGATGGTCGTGGCGGCAGCCGGCAAGCTCGATCACGAGGAGCTGGTCGGGCTGGTGAGCCGTCACCTCGGCCGCATTCCGGCCGGACAGGCCCCGAGCTCCGCGCGTCCACCCTCGCCGCAGCGCGC
>JAUXJB010000010.1 GCA_030624945.1 Deltaproteobacteria bacterium
GAGCAGGGCTTTGGCGTCCAGTTCACGAAGCTGAGCCCGCGAACGCGCTCCGTCCTGGGGATGGCGATCGCGAAGCTCCGCCAGACCGAGGAAGGACGAGCGCGCGTCGGGGACGACGAGGACATCACCCTGATGAAGATCTGAGCCGGGCGTTGCCGCGCTAAAGCCGAGCAGCCCGGCATCCGATCCCCAGCCCGGAGTCCCTCGCCACCTCGGTGGAGTCCGATCTCCGTGGGAAAGATCTCGCATGACCCAGCCCTCGGATCGAAAGAAGCTTCGCGCGACGGTTCGCTTTCAAGTGGCCTACGTCGTCCGTGGACGGAGGGGTGAGACGGAGAGCGGTCGACCCGCCGCGCTGGAGGGGACCGGCAGGATCCGGAACATCTCGAGGGGCGGCGCGCTGATCGACGAGGCCGATCAGCGGCTCGAGCCCGGCGCCCAGATCAAGCTCCGCTTCTCCTTCCTCGAAGACTCCATTCCCGTGGAGGTCCCGGCAGAGGTCACTCGCGAGACCGAGACGGGCTTTGCCGTGGAGTTCAAGAAGCTCTCCCACCGGACCCGCGCCGTCCTGGGCATGGCCATCGCCAAGCTCAGGGCCAACGAGGACGAGGGCCCGGACGACGGCGACATCCCCTTGCTCAAGTCCTGAGGGGGAGCGGGGGCTACTGCGAGAACGCCCGCCGCTTCAGCTCGCGCACGTACGCGCTGAGCTGGGGATCGTTGGCGATCATCTCCGACACCGTCTGATCGAACTCCGCCGCCTGCTTCTCCAGCGGGGACAGGTCCATCGGAAAGTGCGTGATCGCCTCCACCTTCTGCAGCAGAGCCAGCGAGGCTCGCGTGTATGGCGTCTGCGAGACGTAGTGCGGGAGGCGAGCCCAGAGACTCACGGTCTCGACCCCCGCCCCCTGGAACGCCGCGCCCAGCACACCGACGATGCCGGTCGGCCCCTCGTAGGTAGAGCGGTCGAGGCCGAGCTCCTTCTGCAGCTCGGGATCTGCGGCAAACCCGCTGACCTGAACGGGCTGGGAGTAGATCACCTCGTCGAGCAGGGCGCCGAGCAGGATGACTCTCCGAACGCCCGTGCGCTCGACGAACTCGAGCATCGCGCGGGTATACGCCTTCCACCGGAGATGTGGCTCCACTCCGAGGCCCACGAGCAGGTCGAAAGACTGGCTTTCGAGCTCGATGGAGAAGAACTCGAGATTCGGCCAGCGGATCTTGCGCGCGCCTCCTTCGCCCTGGCGTACCTGCGGCCGCACCACGGTGAAGTCGAGAAACTCCTCGGAGTCGATGTAGGCGTAGTTCCGGGCGGAGTAGGCCTCGAGCAGGAACCTGCCCGCCGTCGTCGCGGCGTCGCCGCCATCGTTCCAGCCGGCATAGCAGAGCACGAGAACCGGGTCCCGCAGCTGCCGCTCCGCGAAGTAGTGAACAGGTGTCTCCACGCCGGGAAAGGTGGCACGCCCACTCGCTTTCGGCCACCCCCGCCGTGACGGAGCGCTCTGCGAGAGGCTAGAAAGCGCCCGGAATCCGCACGAGTTCGCCACGACGGAACAAGTGTACGCAGTTCCGCCCCGCCTCCTTCGAGGCGTAGAGCGCCAGATCCGCGGCCTGGAGCATGGCCTCCGGGGAGAGCTCCCCCTCGACGTCCTCGGTACAGGCCACTCCGAAGCTCGCCGTGACGCGGACGACCTCGTTGCGGGCCTCGTAGAGTCGACTCTCCGTCGACGCCCGCAGGCGCTCGGAGACGTAGATGGCCGACTTCAGATTGGTGCCCGTGAGCAGGACCCCGAACTCCTCGCCCCCGTAGCGCGCGACGATGTCGGAGCGACGTGCGCTCGCACTCAAGCTCTCCGCAATACCCTGCAAGACGATGTCGCCGAACAGGTGACCGTGCGTATCGTTGATCCGCTTGAAGTTGTCGACATCCGCCATCACGACGGTCAGCGGCCGGCCGTAGCGTTCCGAGACGTTGAGCTCGGCCTCGAGTCGCCGGTCGAGGTAGGCACGGTTCCACAGGCCCGTGAGCCCGTCGAGAAACGACTGTTGCTCGAGCATGTCCTGCAGCCGCTTGGTACGCAGCGCGGCGCGAACGCGCGCGCGCAGCTCGACCTCGTCGAAGGGCTTCGTCACGTAGTCCACCGCGCCGAGATCCAGCCCCCGAACCTTGGACTCGGTGTCCGTATCTCCCGTCAGAAAGATGATCGGGATGTTGCGCGTCGCGGCGTGCTCCTTGAGCTGCCGGCAGACCTCGAAGCCGTCGACCCTGGGAAGGCCGATGTCGAGCAGGATCAGGTCCGGCACGTCGGTGATCGCCCGCTCCAGGCCCGACTGACCGTCGAGCTCGGCCGTGACCTCCAGCCCCTCCGGTCGCAGGCGGGCCACGATGAGCTTGTGGATCGACACGGTGTCATCGATGACGAGAACCCGCGTCGGATTTGGAACTTCGGGATTCAATCTTCCGCCGGGACCACTACGGCGCGGAGCGTCTCGCACAGCGCCGCGGCGCTGTCCTTGACGACCGATTCGTCCGCGCCCTCTTTC
The DNA here is from genome assembly GCA_030624945.1 of Deltaproteobacteria bacterium. Classification (GTDB taxonomy): domain Bacteria; phylum Myxococcota_A; class UBA9160; order SZUA-336; family SZUA-336; genus JAUXJB01. The sequence goes on from JAUXJB010000010.1 coordinate 2,545, forward strand.
AGGGCCTGCTCCAGGGAAGCCGCGACCTCCGTGACGGCGGTGAAGCCGTAGCCGCCGCCCGCGCCCTTGAGCTGGTGAGCCAGACGTTGGAGCTCCTCGAGGTCGCCGTCGCGCAGGTGATTCTCCAACGACTCGGCCCGACCGGGCAGCTCCGCGGCGAACTCCCGCACGATCTCGAGCATGTCGGGATCGTCTTCGTAGATGCTTCGAATGGGATCCATGCCTCCCCCTCGCTCGCGCGGGTCGGCCCGCAACGGCGTTCGCTGCCCATCCCCATCGGCAGGGCAGTCGATCCGGTTGAACCGGAGAAGCAGGTTCCCTTTGGGATCCGGGGCCTTGGAGGCCGAACTGTACGCTCTAGAAGCTCCAGACCAGGGGGATGGTGACGAGGGCGATCGTGGCGAGAATGAGCTGCAATGGCGCACCTATGCGCAGGAAGTCGCTGAAGCGGTACCCCCCTGGGCCGTAGACCATCAGGTTCGTCTGGTACCCGAGCGGGGTCGCGAGCGAGAGGGATGCGGCCACCGCTACCGCGATCGCGAACGGTCGCGGATCGACGTCCATCTGGAGAGCAGCGGCGATGCCGATGGGGAACACCAACGCAGCGGCGGCGTTGTTGCTGATGACCTCGGTGAGCAGCATGGTGGTGAGGTAGACGGCGCCCAGCACGCCGATCGGCCCGAGACCCCGACCGACCTCGACCAGCATATCGGCGATGGCGGCGGCGACGCCGCTCTTCTCGAGCGCTCGGGCCAGACCGAGCGACGCCCCGATCACGGCGAGCACCGAGAAGTCGATCGCACCCCGGGCGTCGCCGGGCGGAATGCAGCGGACGACCACGGCTGCGGCCGCACCCGCCAAGGCGGCGAGCACCACCGGCACGAGCCCGCTCGCAGCCAGCAGTACCACGGACGCGAGGATCAGGGACGCCCAGCCCGAGCGGTTGTACATGGGGGGCAGGCTGCCCTCCACCTCGCTCACGAGGTAGAAGTCCGTGGAGTTCCGGAAGCTGCGCGCGAACCCGACGGGCGCCTCGATCAGGAGCACGTCACCGGGTCGCGGGACGATATCACCGATCTTGCTCTCCACGCGCTCCCCGTGGCGGTGCACGGCGATCACCGCGGCGTTGTAGCGACCGCGGAAGCCCGAATCGCGAATGCTCTGCCCGACGAGCGGGGAGCCGTCCGCCACCACGGCCTCGTGCAGGCTCCAGAGCTGGTCGCCGCGCGGCGGTCCATCCTCGTCCGGGCTCACCAGGCCGCGGAACTTCTTGAGATCGACGATCGTGTCGACCACACCCGCGAACGTCAGTCGGTCGCCCCGCGCCAGGCGCTCGCCCGGCCCCACGGGGGAGATGGTGCCGGAGACGCGATCGATCCGGACCAGGAAGAGACCCGGCAGGTGGCGCAGTCCCGCGCCCTCGATGGTCTGCCCGATCAGGGGCGAGGGCTCGGTGAGCTCGAGCTCGACCAGATAGCGGCGCTCCTGCTCTCCGACCTGGCTCAGCACGTCGACGCGCTCGGGCAGCAGGCGCGGCCCCACCAGCGTGACCACGGCAATGGTCACGAGCGCGCATGGGACCCCGACCCAGGAGAGCTCGAACATGCCGAGCCCGTCCATTCCGCGGCCCTCCATGAGACCGTTCACGACCAGGTTGGTCGAGGTTCCGATCAGCGTGCAGACCCCCCCCGCCACGGCCGCGTAGGAGAGCGGGATCAGCAGCTTGGAGGGCGAGACCTGCATGCGCTTCGCCCAGCCCACCGTCATGGGCAGCAGGACCGCGACGATGGGAGTGTTGTTGAGAAAGGCGGAGGCCAGCGTCGCTGTACCGGTCAGCCGCAAGAGCGCAGCTTTGAGATTGCCGGCGACGCCGAACACGCGCCGCGAGATGCCCTCGAGCGCGCCCGTGTAGCGCACCGCTCCCGCCACGATGAAGAGGGCGAGAACCGTGAAGACGGTCGGGCTCGCGAAACCGCCGAGCGCTTCCTGGGGCTCCAGGACGCCCGTCAGCATCAGCAACACCAGCGCGCCGAAGACGAGCGTATCCGGGCTGAGCCGCTCCTGGAGCAGCCCGACGATCATCAACCCCAGGATCGAGATTGTCAGCCAGAATTCCATCGCAGCCCGCGCCCGTCGCGCGCTCGATCCGAGCGCGAAAGTCCCAGGCTAACAGGTTGGCGCCGGCAGGCGCGACGACCTCTCCGGGCGATACCCCAGCCCGAAACGATTTCCTAAGCTTCCGCAATGCGATCCAACGACATCTTCGCCCGGATGACGCCCGCGGAAGCGCTGGGGTTTCTGGAGGAGATCCGCGAGCAAGCTCCGGACGTCGCGCGGATCGCGCTCTCGGCGGCGTCCCAAGCCTTCAAGCTGCGACCCCAGTTCCTGCGACGTCAGCCGCGAGCGCGCCAGGCAGAGTGGATGCGCAAGGCCCTCGGGCGGGCGATGATGGCCTCTGCCGCGGAAGAGGTGCTGGCGGAGTACTTCCTCGAGCACAAGAACGGTTTGCTGACCGAGCTGCTCGACGCGCTCGGAGTCGGCCACGAAGAAGGCCGACTCACCGACGCGAGCCCCGAGTGCCCGAAGCCCGAGACCCTGGATCGGGTACTGAAGAAGTTCCGCGCGGGGCAGGACAGCGAGCGGCGCGAGCTCTTGCTGCGCGCCTTCGCCGCGCAGACGTCGATCGACTGGCCGGACCTCGAGGCCAGACTGTAGGCGCTGCCGAGGACGCCGTGGATCTCGGGCTCAGGGACAGATCGGTCATCGTCGCGGGCGCGAGCCGCGGCATCGGGCGCGCGATCGCGCTGGCGTTCGCCGAGGAGGGAAGCCACCTGGCGATCTGCGCGCGCAACGAGGGACCCCTGCAAGCGACCGCGGGCGAGCTGCGCGAACGCGGCGTGAAGGTCTGCGCGCGCACGGCCGACGTCTCCCATGCCCAATCCCTGGATCGGTTTCTCGAGGAGGCGAGGCAGGAGCTGGGACGGGTCGACGTGCTCGTGAACAATACCTCCGCACTCCAGCCCGCAGACGACGAGGCCAGCTGGGAAGCCAGCTTCCAGGTCGACCTGATGGCGACGGTACGCGCCTGCCGGAAGGTGGTGCCCTGGCTCGAGGAGGCGGGCGGCGGCTCGATCATCCACATCTCCTCGACCGCTGCCCTCGAAGCCGGGGCGGCGCCGGCCTACTCGGCCCTCAAGGCTGCACTCCTGAGCCATTCCAAGAACCTCGCGATCGAGCTCGCCTCGAAGAATATCCGCGTGAACACCGTCGCCCCGGGCTCGATCGAGTTCCCGGGGGGTCTCTGGGAGGCCATCGCCCGAGACGAGCCGCAGCAGTACGAGCAGATCCGCGCGTCGATTCCGTTCGGGCGGCTGGGGACACCCGAGGAGGTCGCGAACACCGTCGTCTTCCTCGCATCGGAGCGGGCCAGCTGGATCACCGGCGCCTGCCTGCCGGTGGACGGCGGCCAGCACAAGGGGAACCTCTGACGTGAACCTCTATCTCGCGGGCCCTCTCTTCACACAGTCCGAGCGCCGCTGGCTGCGCCAGCTGGCGCAGCTCCTGGCCGACCCCGGGCACGGCGTGTTCCTCCCCCAGGACGACGCCCAGGCACCGCTGCTCCGGGACCCGCCCGACTTCCACGGGGCCTTCGAGCTCTGCCGCGACGCCATCGATCGCTGCGACGCCGTGGTCGCGGTGCTGGACGGTCCCGATACGGACTCGGGAACGGCCTGGGAGTGCGGCTACGCCTACGCGCGCGTCAAGCCCGTCGTCGCGGTCCGGACCGACTTCCGGGGCGGGGAGGACGCCGGCCTGAACCTGATGCTGCGCCGCTCCGCCCACGTCCTGATCGAGATCCCGGGCACCGACGAGGAGATCACCGGCCTGGCCGAGTCGATCCTGCGCGAGCTCGACAAGCTCGCCTAGGGCTTAGTTGCTCCGCTCGACGCCCCGGCGCGTGCGCTCGGCTCCGAGCTCGATGTTCTCGCGCACGTTGTCGCCGATCCGCTGCACGGTGCTGCGGCCGTCCGGGCTGGGCTCGTAGTCGGATACGGGCTCCATCAGGCCGGCAAAGATCCCCCCAAAGGCCTCGTTCGTGCCCTTGGTGTAGACCTCGAGACCGATCCAGACTCCCAGCACGATCGCGAGGATCCCGAACATCTTGCCCATGGCGGTACCTCTCTCACCCTCAGGTCCATAGTCGGCACAGGGCTGCCAGAGCATGAGGCACCGGGGTAGCCGACGACCGGAGAGCTGAGCGAGTCAGCGACGTTGGGGCACCGAGCTGCCGTCTACGTGCCGCCGCGCTGCGAGTTCCGCGTGGAGCGTCAGTCCAGCATCTCGCGGGCGATGCCCAGGATGTTCTCGGCCGTGAAGCCGAATTCGACGGCCAGGTCCGCAAAGGGTGCGGAGGCGCCAAAGCAGCTCAGACCGTGGAACCGGTCGCCATCTCGGAGAAGCTGCGCCATGCCCATCTCGACACCGGCCTCGACCACCAGACGCGGCACGTCTCGGGGGAGCACGCTGCGGCGGTAGTCCTCGGGCTCCGCGAGAAACTGCTCGAGGCACGGCATGGACACGACCCGCACGCGTCTCCCCTCATCCGCGAGCGCGCGCCCCGCCGCGAGAGCGATGTGGATCTCGGAGCCACTTCCCACGATCACGAGCTCGGGCACCCCGTCGCCGCTTTCCGCGTGCAACACGTAACCGCCCCGGACCGCCTTCTCCTCCACGCCCTCTGCAGCCAGGACCGGCAGCGCCTGGCGCGTGAGGATGAGAGCCAGGGGACCGCCTTCCCGCTCGAGTGCCATGCGCCAGCTGGTGACGACCTCGCGTGCGTCCCCGGGTCGCCAGATGGGCAAGTTGGGTACCGTGCGTAGCCCCGCCAGTTGCTCGACCGGCTGGTGGGTGGGCCCGTCCTCTCCCACGAAGATCGAGTCGTGCGTGAACAGGTAGGTGACGGGCTGCCCCATGATGGCGGCCAGCCGGATGGACGGCCGCATGTAGTCGCTGAACACGAGGAACGTGCTCACGAACGGGCGAATCCCGCCGTGGAGTGCCAGGCCGTTGGCAACGCCCGCCATGCCGTGCTCGCGCACGCCGAAGTGCACGTTTCGCCCGTCGAACTTGCCGCGCTCGATCGAGGCCTCGTCCTTGAGGGCGACCGAGTTCGAGCCCGCCAGATCCGCGGACCCGCCCAGCAACGCGGGCACGCGCGCCGCGAGAACATTGAGCACCTTTCCGGAGGCCTGCCTGGTCGCGGTGGCGTCGGTACCGGCGAAGTCCGGCAAGAGCTCGGCAAGATTCTGCGGAAGGCGTCGCTCGAGCATCGCATTCCAGAGCTCCGCCTGGTCCGGATCCGCGAGCATTTTCGCCTTGCGCTCCTCCCACTCCGCCCGCGACCGCGCCCCGCGCTCCGCGTTCGCCCGGAAGCTCTCGCGCGCCTGGTCGGGTAGTTCGAACGGCTCGAGCTCCCAGCCCAGACTCTTGCGCGTCTGTGCGGCGTCCTTCTTGCTGACGCCGCCGTGCGCCTCTTTGGTGTCGACCATCGGAGAGCCCTGTCCGATGTGCGTCCTGCACACGATCAGGTGCGGCCGGTCCTCGCTCTCCAGCGCGGCTCCCAGCGCAAAGCGGACTGCTGCGGGATCGTGGCCGTCGATCTTCGCCACCTCCCAGCCGTAAGCATCGAAACGCCCGGCCACATCCTCGGAGAAGGTGATGCTCGTCGACCCGTCGATCGTCACCCGGTTGTCGTCGTAGAGCACGACGAGCCGACCCAGCCCCAGGTGCCCCGCCAGGGAGGCCGCCTCCGAGGCCACGCCCTCCATCATGTCGCCGTCGCTGGCCAGCACCCAGGTACGGTGGTTGAAGATGTCGGGGCCAAAGCGCGCCGCGAGAACCCTCTCCGCCATGGCCATCCCGACGGCGTTGCTGAACCCCTGGCCGAGGGGGCCGGTCGTCACCTCGACCCCCGGGGTCCCGTACTCGGGATGACCGGGTGTCGTCGAGTGGAGCTGCCGGAAGCGCTTGATCTCCGCGATGGGAACGTCGTAGCCCGACAGGTGGAGCAGCGAGTACAGGAGCATCGAGCCGTGTCCGGCCGAGAGCACGAAGCGATCGCGATCGGGCCAGCGCGGCGCGGCGGGATCGTGCCGCAGGAACTCCGCGAACAGCACGGTCCCGATCTCGGCGCAGCCGAGCGGAAGCCCGACGTGGCCGATTCCCGCCTTGGACACCGCGTCTACGGTCAGGACGCGGATCGTCTTCGCGACGAGATCCACTTCCTGGGTTGAGAGGGGAACCACCAGCGCTCTCCTTTGGGATTATCGAGAGGCGCACCCATTATCCCCGCGCGAGAAGACACGGCAAGACCCGGGGGCAAGTCGCGACGCCCCGAGGGATTTGGCGTCGGGGGAGGACGCGGGCGCCCGCTCAACTTCCCTACCGAGGAGGCCGATTCTCCTGTTGGGGAATTGCGGTGTGAGGCCTTGGTGAACCAGTTCGAGCGCAGTCTGATCGAAGCCCGCTCGCTCCCCACGGTGCCGGCCATCGCCCAGCGACTCCTGGAGCTCTTGGCCGACGAGAGCGTGGGCCTGGAGGAGCTGGCCGAGGTCATCGCCATCGAGCCGTCGCTCTGCGCCAAGATCGTCCGCATCGTCAACTCGCCCATGTACGCCATGTCGCGCGAGATCTCGTCCGTGCGTGAGGCGGTTCTCTACCTCGGGACGAACAGCGTCTCCAGCATCGCGCTGTCGTTCTCCTTCGTCTCCGCCTTCCGAGAGCGAGACAGGGACGGCGGGATCGAGCGCCTCTGGCAGACCTCGTTGATGACCGCACTCACCGCGCGCCGGCTCGCCCTGGAGATCGGCATCTGGGATAGCGAGGAGGCTTTCCTCATCGGACTTCTGTGCGACTGCGGTGCGCTCCTGATGTACGCCGCACTTCCAGAGTACGCCGAGCTCGTGAAGCGCTTCTACCAGGGTGAGCTCGACTTGCTCGAGGCCGAGAAGGCCACCTTCGAGAGCGACCACCAGCGCATCGGCGCGCTGCTCCTCACGCACTGGTCTTTCCCCGAGCGCTACTGCTCTCTCATCGCGAGCCACCACGAGCTACCCACCGAAGCCGAATCCGAGCTCTTCACGCACCGCCAGATCCTCCAATGCGCCTGGCTGTGCTCGCGCGCACTCACGGTGCACGGCTACGTGAACCACACGGCGTCGTTGAGCCAGCAGCTGATGGACACGCTCGACATCCCGCGCAGCGTGGCAGACTCCATCCTCGAGGAGCTTCCCACGGAGCTGCGCAGCATCGCGGCATCCTTCGATGTCGCGCTGGGCGAGCAGCGAAGCTACCAGGACCTGCTGAGCGAGGCGAACACCGCCCTGGTCGACCTCGCACTCGGGCAAGACCGAACGGTGCGGGCGCTGGCCGGCACCATCGGCAGCGGGCGCAGCGGCTTCGAGGACATCCTGCAGGCCATGGAGCAGTCGCTCGTGCGCGATCGCGGGACGGGTCTGATGAACCGGGCGTCGTTCGAGCACCTGCTCGACGCGTTCCACGAGCGTTCCAAGCAGCGGAAGATCCCGCTGGGCCTGTTGATCGTCGATTGCGATCCGGGAACCTCCGATCCGATGGCGGACCCGCCAGACGAGGCACTCAAGCGCGCGGCCGGTCACATCGCCGCAATGCTGCGCTCGAGCGATCCCTTTGCGCGCCTCGGCCCGCGCCAGATCGCGGTGCTGCTACCGAGCTGTGAGGGCGAGGACCTGAGGGCGCTCGGGGAACGCGTGCGCGACACGCTGGGGAGTGACGAAGCGGGAAAGACCGATACCGCCAACGCATACTTCGGGATCGGTCTCGCCGAGAGTCAGCCCTTCTACCCCGATTGCGACGCGCAACAGCTGCTGATCGACGCGTTCTCCGACCTCGCGAACAGCGCTTCCTCATAACGCCGGCGACCGCTCACAGCTTGGGGGTCTGGGGGGCTAGGCTCGCGGACTGCGCCTGCGCGGAGCGGCGTCCGAAAGCAGCGCCACCCGCTCCACGCACTCGAGCGGCAGCGTGAAGCCGGTCGAATCGCAGACGCCGTACCGCTCGGGACGCGAGGACGTGATCACGACGTAGCGAAACTCGCGCTCGTCGTAATCCAGTACGCGCGCCACGAGAACTTCCCCGTCGTTGGTGTGAACCCGAACGGGCTGGCCGCTGCCAGCCGCGGTGACGATCTCCTGTGGTGCGTTCACACTCGCCTCGAAACCGCTGCTCTGCGGATGGTCGGGCCAAGATAGCAGCTCTTTGGAAAGTGCCGAGACCGGTTGGCGGAGACGGCACGCGGAGGGTCCCGTGCCTTTTTCGGAGTGCGACTTCTCCCCACCGGTGGCGGGCAGGGCGGGGAACGAGGGCGGATCTCCGGCCTCAATCGCACGCATCGCAGCCCGCAAGCGCCCGTTCCGACGGGATCTTTGGACCCGACGCGAGCGGCTCCCGCCGCGGCCACGCGGTCTGGCACCCCACTTGCGAAGCATGTCGGCAGGAGGTCAATCATGTCCGCATTGTCCGAGAAGAGCATCGCCCTGGTGGGCAGCGCGGGGGCCTGTCGGAACTATCGCGAGCTGCTCGGGGAGTTCCCCGAACTCGCCCTGGAGGCCATGGTCGGCGCGGGACCGTCCCAGGGCCCGACGGATTCGGCGCGCTCCTTCGCCTCGATCGCGGAGATGCTCGCGGCCGGGTGTGTCCCGCAGCTCGCCGTCGTCTGCTCCCCCGTTCGGGACCGCGCCCGGGACGCCGAGGCCCTCCTGCGGGCCGGTGTGGACGTTCTCGTGGAGCCTCCCCTGGCCATGGAGCCGGATGAGGCGGATCGCGTCACGGCGCTGGCGGAGCGCGCCGGCCGGATCGCCTCGACGGCCGCGCCCTTTCGCTCGCTCCCGGGACTGCGCGAGGCCTCTCGGCTGATCGAGCGCGGCCGCATCGGACGACTCTGCGCGATAGAGTGCGATCTGTCCCAGAAGCGCGAGAGACCGGAAGCCGGAATCTGGATGGAGAGCGGCCCGCACGCGATCGACCTGGTGGAGGCGCTCGCCGGTCCCGCGGAACGGATTCGGATGCTCTCCCACTCCCCCCTGGCACCGGCCAGCGAGGACAGCGTGCTGGTCGAAGTCGAGCACTGCTCGCAGCTGGTGTCCCGCATCTCCATGACCTGGCTCGAGGAGCGCGGCGCGCCGATCGCGCGCTGCATCGGAGAGCGCGGTGAGATCCTGATCGGACGCGCGCAGACCATTCTTCGCACGGAGGACGGGAGCGAGACCGTCACGGACGGCCTCTACTCGGAGCGCGAAGCCTACCGCGAGGTACTGCGCGACTTCCTCGCCGCCTGTCGCGCGTCCGAGCGACCGATCGACCACGGCGTCGAGAGCGTGGCCTGGATCCGCGCCGCCTACCGCAGCCTCGAGAGCAAGTGCTGGGAACTGAGCTAGGGAACGGCGATGATCCGGTCGAGCTCCTGGCGTAGGCGGTCGAGAACCTCGTCGTAGCCGAAGGCGCCCAGGCGCTCGGTGCCGCGCTTGAGGTTGACCGTGCGCGGACCACACCAGAGGCCGAGATCGGCGTCGTCGGTCTCTCCGGGGCCGTTTACCCGACAGCCCATCACCGCGATCGTGACGTCGTGCTCGGCGGCGTAGCGCGTCAGCTCGCGGACTTTCTCCGCCAACTCCACGAACGCGTCGTTCTCGACGCGCGAACAGGAGGGACACGAGATGATGTTGAGGCCAGCGAGTGGGGGAACGGAGCGAAAGCGTCCGGCCCGGATGTCCTCGAGAATCGCACGACCGACCGAAACTTCCTCGTGCTTGCGATCGTTCGGGAGCGTGAGCGACACGCGGATCGTGTCCCCCACACCCCGGCTGATCAACTGCTCGAACGCGATCCGCGTCTTGATCTCGCCCATCGGGAGCAGACCCGCCTCGGTGACCCCGAGGTGCAGCGGAACGTCGGGCCGCTGCTCGGCGAACCTCAGGTTCGCGTCGATCACCTTGCCGGGATCGGAGTCCTTCAGCGACACCACGTAGCTCGCAAAGCCCAGGTCGTCGAGCAGCGCGCAGTGGTCGAGCGCACAGGCGACCATGGCGCCAACGGAATCTTCTGGAAACTTCTCGTCGTACTCGGGCGCGACGGAGCCGCAGTTCACTCCGACTCTGAGGGCGCAGTCGTTGGTGGCGGCCACCTCGGCCAGCCAGGCGACCTTGTCGCGGATGCTGCGCTTGCGCTCGTGGTGGTGCAGGTGGCCGGGGTTGTAGCGAAGCTTGTCGACGTGCGGCGCGACGCTCTCGGCGAGCCGGTAGTGCTCCTGCAGGTCGACCACGAGTGCGACATCGGTGCGTTCGCGAATCGCCGCCAGCGCCTGCGCATCGCGCTTGTTGTCCACCGCGACGCGCACGAGATCCGCGCCCGCGGCGCGCAGCTGCTCGGCCTGCCGGGCCGTGGCATCGACGTCGCGGGTGCGCGTGGCGCACATGCTCTGCACCGAGACAGGGGAGCCCCCTCCGATCCGGACGGGGCCCGCCCGCACCTCGCGCGTCGGGTTTCGGGGAGCGGCTAGCGAGGCCATGCCAGGACACTAGCAGGTTCAAGAACGCGCTCGGATCGGCCGGGCGACGCGCGGCTCAGATCGAGTCGAGCCCCCAGATGTAGATAGGCAGGCGGGCGGGCGTCTCGGGATCGCCGAAGAGCTCCACCGGATCGTCTGAGCCCAGGGATTCGGGACGCAGCACGCGGAACATCGCCAGCGGTCCCACCCGACTCTCCCCGGCCACGGGCGCGGCCAACGCCTCGGGCCCGATCACGGGGAGGGGCCGAGCTTCGAGCGCGGCCACGCCTCGCAGCAGTGCAGCCACCGCAGCGGGCGCGCCCGCCCACTCGTGCACCACACCCCCCAGGTCTCGCCCCTTGCCCACCACGCAGTAGGCCTCCGGGCGACCGCCGCATTCGAGCTGGTAGAGACGGGTCTCGGGAATCTCGAGCAAGGCGGCGAAGTCCTCGGCGCTGCGCGAGACCCGCAGGAGATGGCTCTCGAGCAGCGGGAGCAAGCGAGCCGCGTCCTCCGGCCCGCCGCAGCGGATGCCGGCGGTCGGGGTGCCGGACTCGAGCGGGACTTGCACGACGCGCTCGCGACCGGCGGCGACGAATCCGAGCCGGGTGTAGAGCGCGCTCGGTTTCCCGAACAGCACGGCCAGATCCATACCTTCGCGAAGGGCCGCTTCGAGGCAGCTCGAGATCACTCGGGTCGCCAGGCCGCGGCCGCGCTCGCCCGCCGCCGTGGTGACGAGTCCGATCCCGGCAGCGGAGAGACGCCGCTGACCGGCGACGAGCTCTACCCGCTTCCACGCGGCGTGCGAGACGATCGCGCCCCGCTCTCTTTGGACCAAGCTGCGTCCGGGATTCCGCACGCCGACGAGCAGTGGAAACTCTCGCGCAATTCCGGGGACCCCATCGAACTCGTGATCAAGAAAGGACTCCAGTGCCGGGTAATCGACACACGGCTCAGGCAGCGCCAGCGACTCTCGGGTGAGGGGAGCATCCGTCCACATGGCAGGCATTTCGGCCGGAAGTTGCACTCCCTTTAGGGCAGTGTTGCGCATCTGCGACAGGTCGCGCCGCTAAAGATCGCTCTGGCGGCTCCCGAATAATCCCACTGCGACCCGAGCACTGTTGCAGACAGTTGGCTGGATTGGCGGGGGCCAGGGGAGCAAGGAAGCTCCGCCAGATCGTATTCAGGGAGGAACCCGATGGGTCTTCGGATCAACACCAACCTGGCGTCCCTCACCGCCCAGAAGAACCTGGGCCGGAGCCAACTCGCGTTGGAACGGTCTCTGGACAGGTTGTCGTCGGGTCTGCGCATCACGCGCGCCTCCGACGATGCGGCTGGACTGGCCATCTCCGAATCATTACGCGCGCAGATCCGCGGCCTCAAGCAGGCCGAGCGGAACGCGAACGACGGCATCTCCATCATCCAGACGGCCGAGGGCGCGCTGAACGAGATCGGCAACATCCTCATCCGTATGCGAGAGCTGGGCGTGCAGTCCTCCTCGTCGGGATCGATCTCCAACACGGAGCGATCGTTCCTCCAGAACGAGTTCAGCTCGCTGCAGTCGGAGATCACGCGGATCGCACTCTCCACGAAGTTCGGCGGTCGGACACTGCTCGACGGCTCTCTTTCGGGTGCGGGCAACTCCGTGAGCTTCCAGGTGGGGATCTTCAACAACTCCGCCGTCGACCGGATCTCGCTCTCGATCGGGAACGCGACCTCGAGCGCGCTCAACGTGGAGGCGGGGAGCGGCGGTATCGCCATCTCGACCGCCGCCTCCGCCCAGGCGTCGCTGGGGTCGATCGACTCGGCGATCAACTCGGTCGCCTCACTCCGTGGTGACCTGGGTGCGGCGCAGAACAGACTGCAGTCGACGATCAACGCGCTCCAATCCTCGACCGAGAACCTGTCCGCTGCGAACTCGCGAATCCGCGACGTCGACGTGGCAGCCGAGACGGCAGCGCTGGTCCGCGCTCAAGTACTGCAGCAGGCCGGCATCGCGGTTCTCGCCCAGGCCAACGTATCGTCGCAGGCCGCCCTGGCGCTCCTGACCTAGGAGGGAAGAACCGGCGAGTCCGCCCGCTAGGCTCGCCAACGGCATAATTACGGCGAGGAGACGCGCTCTCTTCTCACCGCGTCCGCTGGCTAGCGGGCGCCGTCGGAGGGGTTTCCACTCTCGAGAGCTAAACCTCACAGAGGTTGCGCTCGAAAGGAGAGATCATGGGACTCCGTATCGGCGGCATCACCTTCTCTGGTATTTCTTCGGGATTTCCGACCGACGACATCATCGAGCAACTTCTGGAGCTCGAGCAGCGTCCCATTGACCTCCTCGAGGGGCGCAAGGAGAGCTTCGAGGAGAAGCTCGCCATCTTCCAGGACCTGAACACGCGCACGCTCGCGCTGCGAGACGCCCTGCGCAAGCTCGACAACATGAACCTGCTGGGCACGGACCTCTCTGCCTTCGAGGAGTTCCGCCGCTTCGCCGCGAACTCGAGCGATTCGACGATCGCCACCGCGACCGCCGGACCGACCGCGACGCCTGGCAGTCTCCTGATCGAGGTCCAGCAGCTCGCCGCTCAGGAGCGGGAGATCTCGAACGGCTACTCCGCGAGAACCGCGAGTGTCGGCACGGGCACGTTCTCGATCACGGTCGGCACCGACCCGCCCACGGACATCACGATCGACAGCTCCAACGAAACGGTGGATGGCTTCGTCGAGGCCGTCAACAGCGCCAACGCGGGAGTCACCGCCTTCGTCGTCGATGATGGAGGAGCGAGCAACCCGTTCAAGATCGTCATCGTCGGAAACACCACCGGTAAGGACTTCATCCTGGATCTCGACGCGACTGGCCTCGCTGGAGGGGAGTCCGCACTCGCATTCACC
>JAUXJB010000197.1 GCA_030624945.1 Deltaproteobacteria bacterium
CGGATCCTGCGCGACCTGCGCTTGCGGAGCTTCGGACTCGAACTGCTGCCCAGGGACCCCTCCTCCTTCACACCCCTGCCCGACGGCCGTTCGCTGGTGCTCGGCTCCGACCGAGCGCGCAACCTCGCGGAGATCGGACGCTTTTCGAGTCGGGACGCCGCAGTGTTCCCAAGCTACGAATCTCTGCTGGAACGCGTGGCCGCGGCACTGGAGCCCACACTGGACGCTCCGCCGCCGGAGTGGCCACCGCGGAGCTACCACGATCTCAGGCCCTGGTGGCTCGCGGGCCGCGCGCTGCTCAAGCTGCGTCGCGACCTGCCGCGGACAGCGCGCCTGCTGCTGGCCCCGGCACGCGAGCTCCTGGAGGAGTATTTCGAGTCCGAGCCGCTGCGGGCGACGCTCGCGACCGACGCTGTGATCGGCGCCTTCGCGGCTCCATCGACACCCGGCACGGGCTACGTGCTCTTCCACCACGTGATGGGCTCCGCGGGAGGCAGGCGCGGCATCTGGGCCTACGTTCGCGGAGGGATGGGCAAGCTCGCGGATGCGCTGGCGGACGCGGGGCGCTCCCTGGGTGCCGAGCTACGCACCGGGGCCGAGGTCGCCCGCATCTGCACCAGAGGCGGCGCCGCCACCGGAATCGTGCTCGCCGACGGCGAGGAGATCCAGGCAGACGCGGTGGTCTCGGGTGCGGATGCCGATCGGACCTTTGGCTTACTCGACGATTCCTCGCAGCTGCCGGAGGAGTTTGTGCGCTCTCTGCGCCAGATCGACTACCGCAGCCCCGTCGTCAAGCTGAACCTCGCGCTACGCGAGCTACCGCGCTTCCGCTGTCGCGACCGCGAACAGGTACCGCTCGCCGCCACGATCCACGTCGGACCCAGCGACCTCGACGCCATCGACCGCGCCTACGAGCAGGCTCGGGCGGGAGACGTCTCGGAATGCCCGATGGTCGAGCTCACGATCCCCTCCGTGCTGGACGACACGCTGGCCCCGAGCGGCCGCCACGTGGCCTCGATCTTCGCCCAGTACGCGCCCGCCCTGGCCGGAGACGACCCGCGTTGGCCCGCCCTCCGCAGCACGATCCGAGACCGGATCCTGAACGCGGTCGAGCAGGTAGCTCCTGGATTCTCCGACTCGATCGAGCACGAGGAGATCCTGGCAGCGCCAGATACCGAGCGGATCTTTGGGCTCACGGGTGGAAACATCTTCCACGGAGCCATGACCCCCGATCGCCTGCTCTTCATGCGCCCCGTACCCGGCTGGGCGCGCTATCGCAGCCCCATCAGAGCGCTCTACATGTGCGGGGCGGCGAGCCACCCGGGGGGAGGTGTCATGGGTGCAAGTGGCTACAACGCCGCCCACGAGATCGCCCGAGATCTGCGACTCTGAGGCGAGAAAACCGAATAGAAAACGAATATCTGGGCCAAAAAAACGGCCCGCCGGGCGGCGAGCCATCCAAAAGAGAAGGCCGATTATAGCAGATTTCCTCCCCCTGTCAAGCTCTATTCCGAGATCGCGCCCGAACCCGGCGCCTTCACCCCAAAACCCGTGCAGAATCGCTCCCAACGTCGCGATTTCGGCCTCCAAGTCGACCTCCGCTGCTTGTGGGGAAAACCCACTGGTCGGGAAATCGGGGCAAACCGCTCTCTCCGGCGCTCGTCTGTCGCTATCTCAGAGTCCCGAAAGCGCGGCGCTGTCGTCCGTGAGCTCCAGATCCAGGTGGGCCGTACAGCCGAGCAGCTGGACCCGCCAGGGCCGCACGGACTCGATGACGGTGAGGGCGGTGTTCCCCCAGCGCTCGGGTGCATTCCCGCTCTCCTCCAGGATCTCGAGCCGACGCTCAGCCAGCGAGCGACAGACGAGTCCATGCGTGACCACCGCCAGGCTTCCGGTCACGGTTTCCGCGAGGTCGGTCACCCGCGCCCACACGGCATCCACACGTGCGTGAAAGTCCTCCCAGACCTCCCCCCCGGGGGGCGCGTAGTCGACAGCGAAGAGATCCACCCCCAGATCCGCGTAGGCCGTGCCACGAATGTCTCCGAAGTTTCTCTCGCGCAGGCCGGGATCGAACTCGATCGGTGCGCCCGTAGCAGCTTGGACGCACTCCGCCGTCATGCGCGCACGGGCGTGATCGCTGGTCAGGATTTGGCCCACCTCGAAATGCACGAGTCGGCTGCCGAGACGCCGTGCCTGGGCCACGCCACGCTCATTCAGCGGCGTATCGGGCGGCTGCACGACACGGGCCGCGTTCAGCGCCGTCTCGCCGTGGCGAATCAGGAGGATCGGCACGCCGGCGAGGGTAGCAGAGGCAGGCGTTCGATTGGTACTTTCTGTGTGCGGAGGGGAAGCTTGAAGCAGTACCTGGACTTGCTCGCAGATGTCCGTCGGAACGGCGTCCCCAAGGCCGACCGAACCGGCACGGGAACGCTGAGCCTTTTTGGCCGCCAGCTGCGCTTCGACCTGGCGCGCGGATTTCCCGCCGTGACGACGAAGAAGCTCCACACGAAGGCGGCCTTCCACGAGCTGCTCTGGTTCCTGCGCGGGGAGACGAACCTGCGCTACCTGCACGAGAACGAGGTGAGCATCTGGGACGAGTGGGCCGATGGCGACCAGGAGCTGGGCCCGATCTACGGGGCCCAGTGGCGTTCGTGGCGCGGGCCCGACGGCAAGACCGTCGACCAGATCAGCGGGGTCGTGGACGAGATCGCTCGCAACCCCTCATCGCGAAGGCTCCTCGTGAGCGCCTGGAACGTCGGGGAACTGCCGAACATGGCGCTCCCCCCCTGCCACGTACTGTTCCAGTTCTACGTGGCCGAGGGGAAGCTCTCGTGCCAGCTGTATCAGCGCAGTGCCGACATCTTCCTGGGACTCCCGTTCAACATCGCCTCGTACGCGCTGTTGACGCACATGATCGCGCAGGTTTGCCAGCTGGAGACCGGCGAATTCATACACACGCTCGGCGATGTGCACCTCTACACGAACCACCTCGAGCAAGCGGACGCCCAGCTGGCGCGCAAACCCTACGAGCTTCCGCGGCTGGAGCTCAGTCCGGATGTGAAGTCCATCTTCGACTTCCGGTACGAGGACATCCACCTCGTGGGCTATCGCAGTCACCCGCTGATCAAGGCGCCGGTCGCTGTCTGAGCCATGCTCTCGCTGATCGTCGCGGTTGCTCGAAACGGTGTGATCGGGCGGAAGGGCGAGCTGCCCTGGTACCTGCCGCTCGATCTAGCCCACTTCAAGCGCACGACGCTCGGCAAGCCGATCATCATGGGCCGAAAGACGCACGCATCGATCGGGCGCGCGTTGCCCGAGCGGGAGAACATCGTCGTCACCCGGAATCCGGAGCTCGTGGCCCCGGGCTGCCGGATCGCCAAGAGCCTCGACCATGCACTGGCCGAGTGCGTGGAAGCGGAGGAGAAGGTGGTCATCGGTGGGGCCTCTCTCTACGCCGAGGCCCTTCCACGTGCAGATCTCCTGTACCTGACGCGAGTGCACGCCGACGTGTCCGGCGACACCTTCTTCCCGGAGCTCGACCCCGCCGAGTGGCGCGAGCTCTCCGAGCAGGATTTCGGGGCCGACGCGCGGCACGCCCACGCCTTCACCATCGCCACGCTGGCGCGGATAGAGCGGGGACCCTAGACCACAGTTCTCAGCAGGTGGTCTAGTCGCGGTCGGGGCTCGCGGGCACCTCGATCAAGGCGCCCGAGCCGCTCGACGCGCCGGCCTCCCTGGCCTTGTTCCGCC
>JAUXJB010000283.1 GCA_030624945.1 Deltaproteobacteria bacterium
AGCGGTCGCGCGCCTCCATCCGCCCGAGGTCGAGCTGGACGCGCAGCTCGTCACGCAGCCTCTTCAGCTCCTGGGCTTCCTCCGAGAGTTTGTCCAGAATCCCAGCCACTTGCCTTCTCCTTCTCCGTGGGCGACACGCCCTGCGTCGCCCTGTGGAGCAGCAAGCATGCCAGGTCGCTGCCCAGGGGGCTCTCGCGGCGGACGAATCCATGAGGCTGAGAGTCTCGCAGTGAGATTAACTGTCCGTGGCTGTGCGAACCAGGCGGGACCCCGGGTTCGGTGGGCGCCCCCAGCCCGCGTCAGTGCTCCTCGGAATCGACCGTGATCACCGGGCAGGGGGCCAGTCTCAGCGTTCTCCCCGCGGTGCTGCCGAGCAGCGTTCGCCGCAGGCCCGTGAGACCTCGCGTGCCGATCACGATCAGATCTACCCGCAGCGCCTTTGCCGTCTCGACGATCGACGTGGTGGCGTCGCGCTGCTCCAGAAGCAGCTCGCTCTCGACACCCGCCTCGTCAATCGGGACCTGGGCTCGCTTTAGGCCCGCTTCTGCCGCCTTTCGCACCTCTTTCCAGAACTCGGTGGGCGTCGCGATGGCTCCTGGCATCACGGCCAAGATCTGGGCATCGTAGGCGCGCAGCAGCTGAATCTTGGCGTCGAACCGCTGCGCGAGCTCGATCGCCCAGCGCAACGCCCGGTCCGCGTGCTCCGAGAAGTCCGTCGCCACGAGGATGCTCCGGATGGCCATCGGCTCCTGCGTTAGGGACGCCGGACGCTCCGAGTCGGCCTTCACCGTCATGACCGGACAGGGCGCCGAGCACACGGTCCGCTCCGCCACGCTTCCCAGCAGGACGTGCTGGAGACCGGAGAGGCCCCGGGTACCCATGACGATCAGGTCCGTCCCGAGGTTGCGCGCCTGCTCCACGATCATCTGCGAGATCGCTCCCTCCCGGAGGTGCGTGTCGACGGGGATCCCCGCCCCGCGCACCTCCTCCTCGACACCCCGGAGCTTTTGCTCCGCGCCCCTCCGCACCTCGCCCCAGACGTCCGCAGCGATATCACCGACGAGTGGGACCCCGATCGGTACGTGCACGGAGTGCGCGAGATGGATCGTCGCCTCGGTGGCTCTGGCCAGCCCGAGCGCACTGGCGAGCGCGGCGCGCGAGTGGTCCGAGAAGTCGATGGGAACGAGGAGCGTGCGAAGGTCAAGCATCCGATTCTCCAGTGTCGTCGGGGCGAGGCCAGACGTAGAGCAACGCGGGCAGAGCGGCCCGCGCCACGCGGTCGGCAACCCTCCCGGGCCAACCGTCGTCTCTGCGCTCGGCACCCATCACTACCAGGTCGGCGCCGAGCTTCTTTGCAAACGAGGGGATGATGGTGGCGGGGTCTCCCCGGCGCACCGCGATCTCGACCGGAATGGTGGGGTCCAAGCTCGTCACAAGATTCCGGAGCCTTTCCGGAACCGATTCCGGAGCCAGCTCTACATGCCGTACGTCTGATACGTAGCCTTTCGGGGGCAGCACGTGAAGGATCACCACCTCCGAGCGGAGCTTGTGCGCGATGGTCAATGCCGTGCGCAGCCACGGCTTCGGCTCGTCGGGCAGCTCGAGCGGAACCAGGATCTTCTTGAATTCTCCCCCCGCAGGCGACCGATTCACCAGCAGAAGTGGACAGCCCGGCTGGCGCAGCGCCCGGTCGGCCAGGCTTCCCAGCACGAACCGCCGCAGCCCGCGCAGCCCCCGCGCTCCGAGCACCAGCAAGTCCGGCTCTCGCCTGCTGCGCTGCTCCAGGAGGGTCGGAGCCGGATCGCCGAAGAGCGCCTCGACTCTGGATTCCGGGAGTTCCGCTGCCTTGGCCATCTTCTCGAGCTGGATGCGCGCTCGCCGACACGCCTCGTTGGAGTCGGAACGATTGGCGAGCAGCTCGTCCACGATCTCGTAGCCCGTGGCGGGACCGGGGCTCGGAGCGATCACGTGAATCAGGTCGATCGAGGCCCCCGTGCGTCGCGCCAGTGCCGAGGCCACCTCGAGCGCGGCATTCGCGCTGGCCGAGAAATCGCTGCCTACCAGGATCCGCTCGGGGCTCCACATCCAGCGGGACGTATTAGCAACTGCTGTG
>JAUXJB010000234.1 GCA_030624945.1 Deltaproteobacteria bacterium
CTCCGCCTGATGGCGGCCCTGCTCCGGGGTCTGTCGACCATCTCCATCCAGTTCGCGGATTACTCGCTCGCCTGTCGGCTTCTCAAGACGCTCTACCCGGACGCGGAATCCGAGAAGAGCTCGCTCCGGGCGCGGATCCTCTCGCAGGTGCTGAAAGGCGACCTCGACGCCCCAACGCAAGAGCTGATTCTGGACGACCTCTACTCCGCGGATTCCGAGCGCCAGCGGGGAGCCGCTCGCGTGATCGCGGCGCTCGGGTCGACCGCGGAGTCGCTGCTCGTCGAGGTGATCCTGGGAGCGGAGAACCGGCGCGTTCGCCAGATCGCGGCCAAGCTGCTGGCCGACGCAGGCGGAGATGCGGCGGAGGTCCTGAAGCGCGCCTTCGCGTTCGAAGCGGACAACACCCGGCGCGTACGCGTCCTCGAGGTTCTGGACGGGGTGACTCGGGACATCTCTCGCGAGCTGGCTTGTGCCATATCCGACAAGGCGGTAGAGGTCCGGCAAGCGGGGTTGCGCCTGGCGGTGCGGGTCGCGAATTCCGAGGCGGTCGAGATCGTCCTGGAGCACGCGCGCGGACGCGCGGTCGAGCCGGCCGCGATGGCGATCCGCTGCCTGGCTCGGCTGGCGCCCCGCGGAGCCACCGAGCAGATCCTGGAGATTCTGCGCGCGGCCAGGGACGCGACCCGGGTCATCGCGTGTTGCCAGGCCCTCGGCGAGCTCGCCGATCCGCGGGCGGTCCCGGAACTCTCAAAGCTCCTGACCGCGCGGCGCGCATTCTCCCGGCGCTCGAGCTGGGACCCGGGTGTTCGGAAGGTCGCGGCGCTGGCGCTGGCCCAGCTCGATGCGGCGGAAGCCGCGGACGTTCTGGCTCGCTTCGCCGAAGATCGCGATCCGGCTGTTAGGCAAATCGCGCGGGGCGCGCTGGAGCACTGATCTCGCGCGCCGCTGCTCGCGTTGAGTCCCCTGCCTGGAGCGGCTATTTTGGCGGCCGCCATGGCCACGATCGACACCTCGCGCATCCGGCCCGGATCACGGGTCGAGATCGACGGCGAACCCTTCGTCGTGACGCGGTACCAGCACGTGAAGCCCGGCAAGGGGGGCGCGTTCGTGCGACTCAAGCTCAAGGGCCTGGTCTCGGGCGCGGTCATCGACCGGACGCTCAAGAGCGGCGAGTCGCTGCCCGTCGCCGATGTCCGCCAGCGGAAGATGCAGTACCTGTATCCCGATGGCGACAAGCTGGTCTTCATGGACCAGGAGAGCTACGAGCAGACGGAGATCGCCCGGGAGATGATCGAGAACGTAGACCTGATCTCCGCGAACTGCGAGGTCGACGTGCTCCTGCACCGGGACAAGCCGGTGGGTGTGGAGCTTCCCAACTTCGTCGTGCTCGAGGTCACGGCCAGCGATCCGCCGGAGAAGGGCGGCAGGCTGAAGCCCGCGACCCTCGAGACCGGCGCGCTGGTACAGGTGCCGAGCTTCGTGGCCCGCGGCGAGAAGGTCCGGATCGATACGCGGGATCGAAAGTACGTCGAGCGTCTGTAGCCGCTCGCGAGCGCCGAGCGGAACAGGCCCGATCGGCCCGGCTAGCGGGCTACCGCTCGGATCCCTGCTCCTCGGGTTCGACTCCGTATCCCTCCAGGTCCTCTTTCGTGGCGACCTGGTCGGTCGGGCCCGCCTCCGCAATGCGCTGCTCGCGCCGTTCCCGCTTGAGGGCGGCCTTCTCGGCTTTTCTGAGCTCGCGCTGACGCTTGAGGATCGATTGCTTGCTCTTTCTTGCCATGTTGCTCTCTGGTCGCGCGTGGGCGTCAGGGCACGAGCTCGAGTTCCGGGACAGCACGCGCGTTCAGGGCCGGGTCCTCGGATACAGTTTCGCTCGCGGCGAGGCTGCGGGGCCTAAGGTACACATCCGCCATCGGGACGTCACCTCCCGGGTCTCCGGGCTCCCCGTGGAGGTCTGTAAGTGGATGCCACAGTGGACAATTCGGCTATACCCCCGGCCGGGCTATATTCCGAAGCGAGGAGCGTTGGGAAAATGCAGCACTGGTCCTCCAGCCCGGGAAGGAGATGAGGGCTCTTCCCCTTATTGTCGGCATCGTGAACATCACTGAGGACTCGTTCTCGGACGGAGGCCGCTACCTGGCCCCCGAGGATGCGCTCCTCCACGCGCGGGCTCTGGCCGAGTGGGCGGACGTGATCGAGCTCGGACCCGCTTCGACCCATCCCAACGCCCGGGCCGTGTCTGCGCAGGAGGAGATTCAGCGCCTGCAGGCGGTCCTGCCGCAGCTGGTCGCCGCGGGGAATCGAGTGGCCGTCGATTCCTTTCAGGTCGCGACGCAGAGCTGGGCGCTCGAGCAGGGCGCGACCTACCTGAACGACACCCAGGGGTTCCCAAGGCCGGGGGAGGTTCCGGGGCTGGCGGCGTCGAGCGCGAAGCTCGTCGTCATGCACTCCGTTCAGCGCAGAGGCAAGGCGGTGCGCAGGCGCACCGACCCCGAGCGGATCCTCGAGGAGATCGAGGGCTTCTTTGCCGAGCGCCTCGAGGTCCTCGGCAAGGCGGGCATCGCTCGCGAGCGAATCATCCTGGACCCGGGCATGGGTTTCTTCCTCGGGAGCAATCCCGAGCCATCGCTGCGCGTTCTGCGCGAGCTTCCGTGGCTTCAAAAGCGCTTTGGGCTGCCGTTACTCGTCTCGGTGTCGCGAAAGTCCTTCATCCAAGCGTTGACGGGCCGCGACGCACGGGGAGCGGACGCCGCGACGCTGGCGGTGGAGCTCTTCGCAGCGCGTGCAGGGGTCGATTACATCCGCACGCACGATGTTGCAGCGCTCCGCGATGCGCTGCGGGTGAGCGCGATCCTCGGCGACTGAGGCGGGTTCGTTCGCACGTCCTTCCCGCCCGGCGGACGGGGAGTTCGCCGTGCTCGCTGCCGCCTCCCGAACCTTCAAGAGCGGGCGGGATGGATCCGATATGCCCCCCGTAGGGGCGCCCACGCCCTCAGACAAGCCGGGTGGCCCGATGATCGGTCTCAGGATAGGCAACTACCAGATCACCGAGAAGATCGGCGAGGGCGGCGCGGGCGAGGTCTTCCGGGCGACC
>JAUXJB010000013.1 GCA_030624945.1 Deltaproteobacteria bacterium
ACCAGCGCGAGGACCGGGACGCGGTTGCGTCTCTTGCGGAGCCAGCGCGCATCCGCCAGCGCATCCTCGAGGCCACGGCGGTCGAGGCAGATCGCGCGATAGCGGCCACTGGCCAGGGCGGCCGCGGCCTCCTCCCGGTTCGCGGCCACGTAGAAGGATTCGTGTTCCCCCGACTTCAGCGAGTCGGAGACGATCAGGATTGGTCCACTCACTCTCGCCCCCCTAGCCCGGTGAGAGCGAGCAAGTGGCGTGCCGGCTTCTTGGGAGCGCGAGACGCGTCCGGACGGTAGATCGCATGCCGGTCTTGGCCAGATCCGGCCACTTGCGGCCGTTCCGCGCGGGGCGCTTGACCGCGGTCCGCACGCTGGGTACTGTGCGCCCGATGTTGCGAACCCGCGGACAGATGTTCGGGAAGGGCCTTAGAGGCCCGGCGTCCTGAGGGCGCCGGGACCGCCGCCCCTTTCTCGAAGTCCGTCTCTTCTCACCGAGGTTCGCACCCATGAGCGTGCTCTGCGCTGCCCGTCTCCTCCCGTTCCGCCGTCTGCTTAGCTGCGGTCGCCGGGCCCGTGTGGCCACCCGGCGGCCGTAGCTACGCCGCGCGACCGAGCGATTCGCATGCATGCCGTCGGCGGCCCACGGGTCCCGACCGACGAGAGGAACGAAGAAGATGAGCACGATGCCCACGCACAAGTACCGGCCGTTTGCGCCCATTTCTCTGCCGGATCGGCACTGGCCGGAGCGAGGGATCCGGCGCGCTCCGATCTGGTGCAGCGTTGATCTCCGCGACGGAAACCAGGCCCTGATCGAGCCGATGTGTCTCGAGCGCAAGCGGCGCATGTTCGACGCGCTCGTCCGGATGGGGTTCAAGGAGATCGAAATCGGCTTCCCGAGCGCGTCCGAGACCGACTACGGGTTCCTGCGACAGCTGATCGAGGAGGAGCGGATCCCCGATGACGTCGCGATCCAGGTACTCACGCAGGCGCGGGACGACCTGATCCGCACGACCTTCGAGTCGATTCGCGGAGCGCGGCGCGTGATCGTCCACCTCTACAACTCCACGTCCGAGCTGCAACGGCGCGTCGTTTTCGGACTCGACCATTCGGGAATCATTGGCCTCGCCACGAGGGGTACGCGGCAGGTTCGAGAGCTCGCGGGCGAGCTGCCGGACACCGACATCACCTTTGAGTACTCGCCGGAGAGCTTCACGGCTACCGAGCTCCCGTTCGCCCTGGAGATCTGCGAAGCGGTGATGGATGTCTGGGGTCCGACGCCGAGCGACCGGATGATCCTGAACCTGCCGGCCACGGTCGAGATGGCTTCGCCGAATGTCTATGCGGACCAGATCGAATGGTTCTCCCGCAAGATCGCGAATCGCGAGTCCGTCGTGCTCAGCATCCACCCGCACAACGATCGAGGTACGGCGGTCGCCGCTGCGGAGCTCGCGCAGATGGCCGGTGCGGAGCGCGTCGAGGGGACGCTGTTCGGCAACGGCGAGCGGACGGGGAACGTCGACGTGGTCACGCTGGCCCTGAACCTCTTCACGCAAGGCGTCGATCCCGAGCTCGACCTGCGCGACATGGACGAGCTCCTCCGCGTGGCCGAGTACTGCAATCGCCTGCCCGTCCATCCGCGCCACCCCTACGCGGGAGACCTGGTATTCACCGCGTTCTCCGGCTCGCACCAGGACGCGATCAAGAAGGGCTTCGATGCGCGCGCGCTCGCCACGTCGCGCCACTGGGAGGTGCCGTACCTGCCGATCGATCCCGCGGACGTCGGTCGCAGCTACAAGGCGCTGGTGCGCATCAACAGCCAGTCGGGCAAGGGCGGGATCGCGTACGTGATGGAGGAGCAGTACGGGTTGCGCTTGCCGCGCAGGCTACAGATCGAGTTCCGCCAGGTGGTCCAGAAGCTCGCCGACTCCAGCGGTGAAGAGCTTCCACCGGCGCTGCTATGGCGGACCTTCGAGAGGGAGTATCTCGCCTGCGCGGAGCCCTTCTCCTACGTCGCGCATCACTCCCTGGCCGATCCGCAGGACCCCGACCGCGTCGACCTCGAGGCCAGGATTGCGGCCCGCGGGAACGAGGAGATCATTCGCGGCGAGGGCAACGGGCCGATCGACGCCTTCGTTCGCGCCCTGCGCTGCGAGCTCGGGGTGGATCTGCGTATCGTCGACTACAGCGAGCACGCGCTGGGGCAGGGCGCCGACGCCCGGGCGGTGGCCTACGTCGAGATCGCGACGGGCTCGGGCCCGGCGATGTTCGGCGTGGGACGCCACGCCGACATCGTGCGCGCCTCGCTCGAAGCCGTGCTCTCTGCGCTGAACCGCGCCCATCGAATGGGACGTCTCGGCTAGATTACTTCCCCTTCTTGCCCTTACGCTTGTGCTTCCGCATCTGGCGGCGCTTCTGGCGTCTGTCCCCGGCCTTCTGCGCGCGGGCGGCGCGGCGATTCGGGGCTCCTCCGAGTCCGAGCTGCGACGCGTCGAAGCCGGCGGGGAGCCCCGGCAGGCCGCCACCGAGCATCTTGCCGAGTCCCGAGACCTTGCCGAGGAGTCCGGGTCCCGCCTGACCGATCTGCCCCATGAGGTCCCGCATCGTCGCAAAGCGCTTGAGCATGTCGCCGAGGTCGCGGCGATTCGTGCCCGAGCCGCGCGCGACGCGTTCCTGACGGGAGTCGTGGAGGATCTCGGGGCGCGCGCGTTCCTCCGGCGTCATGGACAGGATCATGGCCTCGATCTTCTTGAGCTGGCCCGCCTCGACAGCAGCACCTTCGGGCAGCATGTCGCTCATGCCCGGAACCTTCGCCATCAGGTCCTTGAGCGGGCCCATCTTCTGCAGCATCCGGAGCTGGCCGAGGAAGCTCTCGAGGTTCAGGTCTCCGCGCAGCATGCGCTCGGCCTCTCTCTCGGCCTTCTCGGCTTCCTCTGCGTCCAAGGCCTCCTCGAAGTCCTGGATGAGGCCGACGACGTCGCCCATGCCCAGGATGCGCGACGCGAGTCCCTCGGCGCGGAAGGTCTCGAGGCGATCGTGTCCTTCGCCCATGGTCACGCAGCGGATCGGAATGCCGGTGGCCTGGCGAATCGCGAGCGCGGCGCCGCCCCGCGAGTCGCCGTCGAGCTTGGTCAAGATCAAGCCGTCGAGCTCGAGCCGTGCGGCGAAGCCCTGCGCGACGTTCACGGCCTCGCGGCCCATCATCGAGTCGCAGACCAAGGTCGTGAACTCGGGAGAGGTGCGCTCAGAGATGTGAGCGAGCTCCTGCATCAGCTCGTCGTCGATCTGAAGCCGACCGGCGGTGTCGAGGATCACGGTGTCGAGACCGTTCTCACGCGCATGGGCGACGCCCTCGGCGCAGATCTCGGCCGCGTCCTCGCCCTCGGGGGTGAACGCCTCGACGCCGATCTGGTCTGCGAGCACTCGTAGCTGCTCGCGCGCGGCGGGCCGCCGCACGTCTGCGCCGACCAGCAGGGGTTTCTCGCCGCTCTTCTTCAGGTACAGGGCCAGCTTCGCGCAGGTCGTGGTCTTTCCCGTGCCTTGCAGGCCGACCATCATGAGGACCCGCGTGCGGCCGGGCGCCGGGACGATCGGCTCGTCGGCGCCCATCAGCGCGACCAGTTCCTCGTAGCAGGCCTTGGTGAAGTGGTCGCCGGGGCGGACCCGCATCTGGCGATTGCGCTTGCCGCTCCGCAGCGCGACGCTCTCGCCCAGGCAGCGCTCCTTGACCTTGTCCAGGAAGTCGCGGACGATGCCCAGATCGACGTCCGCCTCGAGGAGCGAGAGGCGCACGTCGCGTAGGGCTTCGGCGATGTTCTCCTCGCTGAGCTGGGTGATTCCCTGGAACCTGTCGCGGGCGCTGCGGAATCCTTTGGTCAGCGTCTCGAGCATGCGGCCCCGCAAGCTAGCACAATGTTCCTCATGCGAGCCCCGCGCCTCGGCCGCGAGAATTGCATCGGAACTCCCGGAACGGGACACCCGGAGCCGCGTGTGCCACAGTGTGCCGCGCGGACCCTCGCGGTCCGATCACTTGCGGAGAAGGGCGATTGGCGACAGATGTCGAGGCGCACATCACGGGGACCGTCTACAGCATCGAGACGGAGGTGGGGGCGAACGTCGCCCCGGGCGACGTGTTGGTCGTCATCGAATCGATGAAGATGGAGCTGCCCGTCGAGGCGCCCACCGGCGGCAGGGTGGCCGAGATCCGCATCGAGCAAGGCGATAGCGTAGAAGAAGGCCAGGTACTGGTCGTTCTGGACTGACTCGCCGGCACGAAACCACACCAGGAGGAATCCGATGGGCCTTGTAGATGGGAAGGTGGCGATCATCACCGGTGCGGGCGGTGGTCTGGGGCGACAGCACGCGTTGTTGCTGGCAAAGGAAGGGGCCTCGATCGTGGTCAACGATCTCGGCGGGACGCGCGAAGGTGGGGGCGGTGGAACGGCGATGGCCGATCAGGTCGTGGACGAGATCCGCTCGGCCGGGGGCGAAGCGGCTGCCAACTACGAATCCGTATCGACCCTCCAGGGCGGCGAGAAGATTCTGCAGGCCGCTCTCGACGCCTTCGGGCGCGTCGATATCCTGATCAACAACGCCGGCATCCTGCGCGACAAGAGCTTGGCCAACATGGACGAGGAGATGTGGGACAAGGTCATCGAGGTCCACTTGAAAGGGACCTACTGCGTGACGCGACCCGTATTCGCCCATCTGAAGGAGGCCGGCCACGGCGGCGTGATCGTGAGCACGTCGTCGACGTCCGGTCTGTACGGCAACTTCGGCCAGGCCAACTACAGCGCGGCCAAGGCGGGGATCGCCGGCTTCACGCGTACGCTCGCGATCGAGGGGCAGAAGTACAACATCCGCGCGTGGGGCCTCGTGCCCGTGGCCCACACCCGCATGACGGCGGATCTGCCCGGCATGATGAGCGACGAGGCGGCGGACAGACTCGATCCCGCCAAGGTGTCGCCCGCCGTTCTGTACATGGTCAGCGACCTCTCCAAGGACAAGACGGGCAAGTTCCTGTACGCCGCCGCGAACCACATCGCCGAGATAACCGTCATCCAATCCGAGGGCTTCACCTGCGAGGCGGGCGTGACGGCGCAGGACATTGCCGACAACGAGAGTGCCATCTTCCTGCCGGAGCACGAGCGCCGTCCGCTCGGCTAGTGTCCTGTTCCGGGATTGCGAGCGCACTCCCGGTACAGGACACTAGCTCCCACCGGACCGACGCCCTCGGGACGGGTCGCCCCTTTCGTTTGCCCTGCGACCCGATCCCTGCTTCACTCTTCGCGTGGCCGACGCAAAGCTTCTGACGCCCTCAGGGACACATCCCGAGGCATCTGCAACGCAGGCAGCCGACGCCCTGACCGCGATGACGCCCCGCTTCGGCTGGCTCGCGAGCGGGTTTGGGAGGCGCTTCTTCGAGGACTTCCATTTTCAAGCCGCGGATGCGGCGCGACTGCACGAGCTCGGAGAGCGAGGCAGCGTCGTGTACGTCATGCGCTACAGCTCGCGACTCGATTACTTTCTCTTCAACTGGCTCTTCGTCTCGGCCGGGCTTCCGCTTTCCGGATTCGCGAACGGTATCCGCTTCTATTACTACCGGCCCCTGGGGGAGGCCGCGCGCCTGCTCGCGCGTGGCCTGGTACAGCGGCTGCGGCTGGGCAAGCGGGGCAGGCGGAACGCGGAGCTGGTCGGGCTGCGAGAGCTCGTTCGCAAGGGCGGCACGGCATTCCTGTTTCTGCGCAGCGACAAGATGAGCTCGCGGTTGCGCCGGCGCGCCGGAGCCGTGGTGGCCGGGCGTTCGGAGCTGGATTACCTGCGCGAGATCATCGACACGCGCTTTGCGCACACGGGGTCCGTGGCCCTGGTTCCGCTGGCGCTGTTCTGGCGCAAGGGCGCAAGACCGGAGCGGCCATTCCTGAATCTCTTCTACGGCGGACCCGAGCGCCCGACCGACATCGGCAAGCTGATCTCGTTCCTCTGGAACTACCGCAACCTCGCGGTGCGTGTCGGTACCGCGATCGATCTCGGCGCCTTCATCGACGCGCACCGCTCGGAGGGGCGCGATCGGATCGTCAAGCAGGTGCGGCGCTCGCTCCTGATCTTCCTTCGCCGCGAGGAGAAGCCGGTTCTCGGTGCGGCGTTGCGCAGCTTCAAACGCATTCAGGAGGCGGTTCTGGGGGACCCGGCGGTGGCGGAAGCCGTGGCGGAGGAAGGCGCCGAAGGCCCGCGCGCGCTGGACCGGGCCGAAGCGCGCGCTCGGCGCTACCTGCGCGAGATCGCGGCCAACCAGAACCCGACCATGCTCGCCATCCTGAGTGTCGCGGTCGGCGCGATCTTCCGCCGAATGTTCGGCCGCTTGGCCGTGCACGGCATGGAGCGCATCGTGGATGCGGCCAAGCTCCACCCCATCGTTCTGGTCCCGAGCCACCGCAGCCACTTCGACTACCTGATCCTCTCCTGGCTGTTCTACGAGCAGCACCTGGTGCCACCGCACGTGGCCGCGGGGATCAACCTCGCATTCTTTCCGCTCGGGCCGATCTTCCGGCGCGCAGGCGGCTTCTTTCTGCGCCGGAAATTCGAGGGCAATCGGGTATATGCGGCCGTGTTCCGCAGCTACGTGCAGCTGTTGATCAAGGACGGGTCCAGCCAGGAGTTCTTCATCGAGGGCACGCGCTCGCGCACGGGCAAGACGCTGTACCCGCGCCTCGGAATGCTCCGAATGGTGCTCGAGGCGTACGCGCGGGGTGCGCGTCGGGAGCTCTATCTCGTTCCGGTTGGCGTCACCTACGAGCGCCTCGTCGAAGAGCGCTCTCTCGTCGAAGAGCGCGCGGGCAAGTCCAAGCGGGCGGAGAGCTTGCTCCAGCTGATCAAGGCGCGACGCCTGCTCCGCAACCGCTTTGGCAGCGTGATCGTGCGCTTCGGTGAGCCCCTGGCGGCCTCGGAGTACGTCTGCTCACGCTACGTGGACGAGGGGCCGGCCTTGCAGGAGTCCGAGCTGCGGGCCATCACGGAGCGCCTGGGCCTCGAGATCTCGAGACGCATCAACGAGCTGATCACCGCCGGCCGCACGTCCGTCGCGTCCGTCGCGTTGCTGGGAAGCCCCGTCCGGGGTGCGCGCGAGGCGGAGTTCGCGGAACGGGTTCGCGAGACCGACGCGCTCCTGCAACTGCTCGACGTGCCGCGTTCGGTTCCGCTCGAGCGCTGCATGGCGATGGATCAGCCCGAGGCGACCGTGGATCTCCTGATCCAGAGTGGGCTCGTCACCCGCACGCATTCCCGCGCTGGCAACGTCCTCAGGTTCCAGGACGGGGCGCGGGAATCGCTCGACTACTACCGCTCGAGCATTCTGCCGTCGCTGGCCTGGCCCGCGGCCCTGGCTCTGGCCCTGCGCGGGCCGAGCTCGCGTGCGGTCCTCTGCGAGACCGCAGCGAGCTGGCTCGAGCTCCTGCGCATCGAGTTCTTTCCGCGCGAGGGGGAGGCCCGGATGGAGCGCCTGGGGCGAATCTGCGACCACCTGCGCGAGCGCGGCTGGATCCGGGAGCGGGAGGATGGCGAGCTCGAGCCGAGCGAGCAGGGCCTGCGGGGCCTCGAGTTCCTGCGCGCTCAGCTCGCCCCTCTGCTCGAGTGCTATCGCGCTCTCTGCTCGGCCGTACTCGACTCGAGTGGCGAGGGGCAGCGCCAAGCGCTGATCTCGCTGGCCGAGGAGCTCCAGCGCGAGCACCTGGCCCTCGGCGAGGCCCGCTTCCCGGAGGGCGTCTGTCCGATCGCGACGGGCAATGCGCTCGCGCTGCTGGTCCAGGACGGCATCCTCGCCTGCGATGGCGCGCCAAATCGCCCGGAGGCGCGCTTCCTCCCTGGAGAGCGCTGGGGCGAGCTGCCCGCCCTCCAGGAGCGGTTGGCGCAAGCCCTCCATACGCCTTAAGCTCGGCGCTCGCGAGGGAGGAGACCATGGCGCTCGGCGCGCGACGCTCGAGTGATGGCAGCCAGGTGCTGCGCTTCGGCTTTCCGAAGGGCTCCCTGCAGGAGACCACGGCGGCGCTCTTCGAGCGCGCGGGCTATCGGATGTCCTTCCCGGAGCGCTCGCTCTTCCCCGACATCGACGACCCCGAGATGGAGTGCGTCCTGATCCGGGCTCAGGAGATCGCCCGGTACGTCGAGGAAGGTGCACTCGACGCGGGGATCACCGGCTACGACTGGGTGGTCGAGAGTCGCGCAAAGGTGACGGAACTCGCGGACCTCGTGCACCCGCAGCCCAACTTTCGCCCGCTTCGCTGGGTGCTCGCCGTTCCAGACGACTCGCCGATCCGGGCGGTGGGTGACCTCGAAGGCAAGCGAATTGCCACCGAGGGTGTCGCCCTCGTGCGATCCTGGCTGCGCGGGCATGGCGTGAAGGCCCAGGTCGAGTTCTCGTGGGGAGCGACGGAAGTCAAGCCGCCCTTGCTGGCCGATGCCATCGTCGACATCACCGAGACCGGATCCTCCCTGCGCGCGAACAACCTGCGCGTGGTGGATACGGTGATGGAAAGCACACCGCGTCTGATCGCGAACAAGCTCGCCGCCAAGGATCCCTGGAAGCGCCGCAAACTGGATCGGCTGGCTCTCATGCTCAACGGCGCGATCGCTGCGGGTGGCAAGGTCGGGCTGATGCTGAATTGCGCGCAGGAGCGCCTCGCCAAGGTCCTCGAGCTGCTGCCCGCTCTGGCCTCGCCGACCGTCTCGCCGCTCGCCGACGGCAAGATGGTCGCCATCAATACCATCATCGAGGAGACGACCGTCCGCGAGCTGATCCCGGATCTCTTCGATGCGGGTGCCAGCGGCATCGTCGAGTTCTCGATCAACAAGATCATCTACTAGACCCTATGAGGCCGGTCGCCCCACAGGGTCTAGGGGCTTGCGCCAGACCGGCCGCGGGGTAGGGGACTCGCGACGAGAGCCGCGCCGGCGAAGGTCAGGAGCACCACGCCGAAGCGGAACCCCTGGCCGCCCGGCGCGCCGATGCCGACCAGAGCCAGGACCGCCAGTCCCGAGCAGAGTGCGAGAGCGCCTGCAATGCTCTGCCACGTCGTGGGAGTTCTGCCCGCCGCGAGCCTCCCGAGCTGTTCGAAGCGACCGAAGATCGCCACGAAGACCGAGAGGGCGACGAGCAGCGATAGGATCCAGAGCGGACGTGTGGCCCACCAGCTCGCGCTGGCGGGAGCCGAGCCCAGCCCGATGCCGCCGAGCCCGTACGCGAGGCCGACGGCGAGAACCATCACCGTCGCGTGCCACAGGAAGAGCGTCATGATGGTTCCGTTGACCAGGACGGTCGCCGTCCAGGGTCGCCCGCGTTCGAGCCAGCGGCGCGCGGGGATCTCCAGGGACAGGACCAGACCGAGCTGCGCGATGCCGAGCGCCAGCAGCGCCAGCGTCGGAGGTCGGCTGTTCGAGAGCTCTTGCCCCGGCACCGTGATCATGCTGACGGGATAGGAGGCCGCGAAGACCAGGAAGATCAGCGACGCCACGCCGGCCCCGGCGCAGGCGAGCGCGCGACGGGTTCCGCGGAGCTTCCCGTCTCGCCAGAGGTAACCGAGCTGGTGGACGCCGAGCCATACGAAGGCGTAGTTTGCCCAGCGCAGCCAGCCGAGCCCAGCCGCGAACGCCACGGCGTCGACGAGTACGGCGCCGATGATCAGCGCCCAGAACGATGCCAGCCCGAACCGACGCCACGCCGCGTGCGTCGCGGGGGCCAGCACGACGACCATGATGTACACCGCCAGAAACCAGGTGGGCGTGAACGCCAGCTCCGAACCGATCTCCGTCATCGCCGGGGGAATGCCGATCCAGCTGCCCGCGAGCGCGAGAACAGACCACACCGCGAGCAGCGGCACGACCGGGAGGACCAGTCTGCGCAGGCGGTCCGCAAGCCAGGAGTCGTAGGGACGGCCCGCGCGCCGGGCGGCTTCCCAGGAGGCGGCATTCGCGTAGCCGCCCACGATGAAGAAGAGCGGCATCACCTGGAAGATCCACGTCAACCACTGGCTCCAGGGTGCCAGCCGGAGCATGTCGCCCATGCTGAAGCGGCCTCCCTCGAGCGAGGGCACCGCCATCAGCCAGTGACCGATGACGACAATGGTGATCGACGCCGCGCGCAAGAAATCGACGAAGCGGTTGCGCGTGGGGGGCGTCTGCTCGGCGAGCCGGCTCGCGCGGGCCCAGGCGATCGTCGGCCTCACGCAGCTACCGGGATGGGATGGATCTCCCGAATCTGGCGCGAGGACTTACCGTGCGACTTCGCGGAGGCCGCTCGCTTCCCATTCCTTGGAGAGTTGCTTGAGGCGGCGGCTGAACTCGTCGAAGTCGTCGTCGAACGAGAGGATGATCTCGGTCGTGCGCGGGATGTCGTCACCGGAGAGCAGACCCCGATAGCGGTTGAGGTTGGCGAGGATCGCCTCGGAGACCTTGAGGGCGCGCTTCTCCGTCTTGATCAGAGGACTCTGCAGCGTGTAGACGTTGTTCCGCCCCCAGAGGCTCTCGTCGCGTACGATCGCGATCTCCCGGTAGATGCCGTGGATCGGATCGAAGTTGTACTCGACGCGAACCTCCTTGAAGATGTCCGAGTTCCCCGTGTAGAAGCCCCGCTCCTTCTCCACTTTGCCGAGCTGACGGCAGCGCGGACAGTAGAAGGTGTCGCCGTGGTTGAGGAGGAACACCCCCTTCGCGTAGTCCTCGCAGTCGGTGTTCTCGCAGTATCCGACCCCGCGCTTCATTCTCGCCATCTGCCCCGACCTCCCAGGGGACTTCCGCCCCGCCTCGATCGTTGTCCGTCCCCTTCGGGGACTCGCGTGGCCAGCGCGGTGTCCCTTCGGGATCTCACCCCACAGCCCTCGCAACACATACCCGACGAGGTCGCGTAGCCTCACGCCGTCTCACCCTCGTCTGCCACACCCCCGAAGAGGCTCGCTGGAGATGTATCCAACTTCCGTGCCAGCTCGACCGCAGCAGCCCGCAGGCCGTCCCGCTCGGGTCGCTTGCGACCGCCTTCTGCCGCTCTCTTGCACTGTTCTGACACCCGTGTCCCCCCGACCGGATGAGTCGCGACCCACCGTGAAGTGGAGGCCATCTCCCGCTCTGTCCCCGCAGCTCTATTTGCAACTCCGGCGAGGTCCCGCCCCTTGCCAGAGTTCCGCGAGCCGGGAATCTGTGGGGGGCAACGACCGGGTGGAGGGAATGAGTCGGGGGCGAAGCCGCGACAACCTCTGCGGGTGTATCTCGAACGCGCCCATGTTGTCAAGTCGGGGCGTGGAAATCCTGTGCGAAATGGGTGGGGGACCGACCCTGCACCGGTGCCCGCGCGAGCCCTATTCGTCCGAGCCCTCCAGCTCCTGGCGAAGGGCGCGGCGACGGCCCCGGAGGTGGACCGCGTACCCGATCAGGGGCATCAGCACGACGGCATAGGCGGCGATCACGTAGGCCATCAGGCTTGCTCTGCCATGAGTGTCCTTCGGACCTGCTCTTCGACTCGTGCGATCTCGAGCCTTTGGGCCGTCAGGTAGAAGTAGAAGACGAGGAAGGCCAGGATTCCGACGATGAGCGTCCAGGCCATCTCGGGCGGCAATCCCGCGCGCGCGGGATTCTCGGGATGCAGGGTGCTTCCCTGCACGATGTCTATGGCGTAGTAGACGAACGGAATTCCGGCGGTCCCGACGATCCCGTAGATCGCTGCGAAGGTGCGCGCGGTGTCGCTTCCGAAGGCGAGCCCCCGGAGGAACAGGTAGGCGACGTAGATGAACCACAGTACGAGGATGGACGTGAGCCTGAGGTCCCAGACCCACCAGTGCCCCCAGATCGGCTTTGCCCAGATGGGGCCCGAGAGCAGGATGAGCGTGCAGAACAGGACTCCCACCTCGGCGGAGCTCTGAGCCACGCGATCCCAGGAGAGCTTGTGCGTCCGCAGGTAACCGATGCCCCCGACCGCCGTGAAGAGGAAGCCCAGGTAGGCCGCGGGCACGCACGGGACGTGTACGTAGAAGATCTTCTGAACGATGCCCTGCACCTTCTCGATGGGAGCGTAGAAGACGACCATGCCGAGCCAGAGGACCCCGAGGATCAACGACAGGGGTCCCGTCACGCGCGTCGATCGGATCGCGCGGTCCTCGTCGCTCACGAACCACGCGAGCAGGACCACGCCGATGATGCCCGCGAGCGTGTTTCTCAAGAGGGGGACGAGGTCTGTCTCCACCTGTCAATCCTCCAGCACGTAGTCGAAGACAAAGTAGCCAATACAGCCGAAGATCCAGTCGTAGAGCGCGAGCGCGGACCAGGCGAGACCCGAAATGGCTCCCCCCTCGAGGGCGGTAGCGGTCATGCGCGAGGCGAACACCAGCAGCGGGAGGACTAGCGGGAACAACAGGATCGGAAACAGGAAGTCGCGGAAGCGCACGAACATCGACATGGCCGAGAGCAGCGAGCCGAGCGCGCTGAGCCCCGCAGCACCCAGGAAGGCGACGCCCAGCGCTGCGGGCAGGGCCGGTCCCCAGTCGACGTCGAGAAAGATGCCGAAGAGGAGCGCCGTCCACAGCTGGATGCCGAACAGGGCGATCAGGTTCGCGGCGGCCTTGCCCAGGAAAACCCAGCCCCGATCGCACGGCGCCTGGATGAGCATGGCGACGGCCCCCTCCTCCGTCTCGGCTTGAAACGAGCGCGAGAGGCCCAGGAGCGAGGTGAACAGGAAGACGATCCAGAGCAGTGCGGGAATCCAGTCGCTGCGCGCAGCGCGCGAGGTGGGCAGGGTGAGGCCCAGCAGGACCACCACCAGCGCCGCGAAGACGGCCATGTGACCGAGACGCTCGCGGGTGCGCAGGTCGAGCAGCAGGTCCTTCCCGAGCACGGCCATGGCTATGCGGGGACCGGGTGGGCTCATTCCGGTTCCGCCGATGCGCTGCCGTCACCTGCGAGCCGGCCGGCTTCGAGCTGGATCACGCGATTGAAGAGGTGGGCGTGCTCCGCCACGGCATGGGCCGCGACCACGACGGTATGGCCCTGCTCCCGCTCGCGAGCGATCAGGCGGGCCAGATGCCGTGTCGCCTCCGCGTCCAGGCCGTTCCAGGGCTCGTCCAGCAAGAGCACCTCGGGTCGCGTCAGCAGAGCCCGGGCGATGGAAGCGCGGCGGCGATAGCCCTGAGACAGGGTTTGCACGCGTCGCCGTGCCACCGGCGCCAGATCGAGGTCGCGCAAGGGGTCGAACTCGCCGCCCGTCTGTGCAGCGTCGAGCCCGTGCAGCTGCGCGCAGAAGCGGAGATTTTCCTCGACGGTGAGCTCCCCGTAGAGCGCCAGCTCCTGACCTACGAACCCGACCCGCCCGCGCCGTGCCGCGGCCCCCTTACCGAAGGGATCCGTACCGTCGATCGCGACGCGTCCGCGCGTCGGTCGCGTGAGCCCGGCCAGGATCCGCAGCAGGGTGCTCTTGCCGGCGCCGTTGGGTCCCGACACCAGGGCAGCCGTCCCCGTGGGAATCTCGAGCGAGATCCCGCGCAGGGCAAGAACGTTCCCGTACTGCTTCTCGAGGTCGCGGACCTCGATCACAGCGACTTCCCGCAGGCCGCGCAAAACCTGTCGCCGGGCCGGGGCCGGTGCCCGCACTTGCAGATGGTCGCTCGGACCGCAGGACTTTCGGTCGTCACGGCGCGCCGCCTGCGCGCGAGCGACCGCACGGCCTCCCGTTTGAGCTCCCCCCGCAGCCGATCTCGATCCTGGACCGACAGCTTGCCCGTCTCGAAGTCGAAGTCCAGGTCTGCGAGGGCATCTCGCAGGGCCCGCTTCTCCACGTCGTCGACCTCGCTCACCTCGACTCGATCCGACACGCCGGCGGCTACCGGCCGCCCTACGAGGTAGAGGCTTCCCCCGGCGAGCAGCGAGATCAGGAGGATGCTGGCCCAGGTGGGCGGCCCTGAGGAAGGCGGGAGGGGCGTGATGCGGATGGGGTAGCGGGTGCCCGGCTCGAGCTCGAAGCCGAGGAAGGAGAGGTAGGTGACGTCACCGTCTCGTACGGGTCGGGCCGGATACAGGTCACCGCCGTCGACGGCTATGCCGAAATCCTTCAGGTAAAGCTCGAGCCTTTCGATCCGGGGCGCCCCGAGCTCCCACGCCCCACCTCCATTGGTCGCGGTCGGCTGCAGCGCGCCGATCACCGTCTGCAGGTCCCCGTCGGCGGGAAGATCGTAGCTGAGGCGGATCTCCCTCTCGCCCGGCAGGAACGGCCCGCGCAGCTCGGCGATCCCGTCGCGAATCGTGACTCCCTCGGGTAGGCGCCCGAAGGCCGTCCGGACCTCGCCGTGCGCGGGCGCCAGCGGCATGCGGAGCAGGGGGGCAGATGCCTCGTCGACGACTACGACGCCGGACCGCGAGTTGTGTACCGCGATGCTCTGCGCCACCCGATAGCTGTCGGCCTCGCGCTCGACGATCCAGCGCATGCTCGGTGCCGTGAGCGAGGACGGATCGGCGGTGAGATCGTAGATGTGAAAGGTCAGGGGCGGCTTGGGGGGGGAGTCCGCTTCGGGAAAGGACAGGGTTCCGCCGGGAAACGAGATCCCGTCGTAGGAGGCGGATATGAGATAGGTCGCCGGCGCGGGCAGGTCTTCGAAGCGGTAGTTGCCGTCCCCGTCGGTTCGGGTGTCCGCCCGGATGGGCTCCTCGTCTTCCGTGAGGCCCAGCAGTCGTACCTCGATGTCGGCGGCGCCGCCCGGGCGCGTCGGGTGGATCACTTTGCCGCGGATCTCGACGGCGTTGGCCGACGAGGGGAAGAGCGTGCCGAACGCGAGCAGCGCTGCGAAGGCGAGCGCGGTGATGCGTGTTGCGCTCAACTCTCCGACCGGCGCGCGCGCCGCTCCGGGAGGCGCCAGAGCAAGAGGGTGTTCCCGATCACGAAGACGAAGCCGCCAATCCAGATCCAGTTCACCAGCGGGTTGATGTAGACCTTGAGCGCGACGGATCGATCTTCTTCGAGGCCGACGAGGATCACGTAGAAGTCCTCGCGCAGCGTGCTCGAGACGGCCGGGATGGTGGCGGGCTGCTCCTGCTGAAAGTACATGCGCTTCTGGGGAGTCAGGATGCCCACCGGGCGCCCGTCCTTGCTGAGCGCCAAGCGCGCGACGGCTCCCGCGTAGTGGGGGTGGGTCACCTGCCGGGTCTGCCGGTACTCGAGGTCGTAGCCGTTCAAGCTCCAGACCTGGCCCGGTGCCAGGAGCTTCGTCTCTTCCAGGTTGAAGCCCGCGCCCGCGAAGCCGACGAACATCAGCAGGACGGCCAGATGAACGACGTAGCCCGCGTACCGCCGCTGGTTCCGCCGGATCAGCTCGAAGAGGGCGCGGGGCGGACTTTCGCCACGACGCATGCGTGCGCGCACGCCGCGCCCGTACTCTTCGAAGACGGTCCCCGTGACAAACGCACAGAGCGTCAGGAATGCCCATGGGTAGAATGCGCGCAGTCCCATGGCGAAGAGCCCGACGCCGGCCGACGCGGCGATCAAGGCCG
>JAUXJB010000039.1 GCA_030624945.1 Deltaproteobacteria bacterium
GTGGCCAAGCCCGAGGTTCGCGCGGGCGAGCGGGCTGAAGTACTCGTTCTTGCTGCTCTCGCGCTCGATCTTCACGAGCCCGAGCCTGATCTCGGCTACCCCGGGCTTCGCCACGTCGGCATCGGTCGTGCGGTAGGGAGGGAACGCCCAGGCAGGTCCCGCCCAGGAGAGGACGACCGCAACTACGAGACCCGACGCGCAGCTCAGCTTCCCGCGTAGCAACGCCACGGGCTACTCCGCGTCGATGCTCTTGATGCTCAGGTCATCGAAGGCGGTGACGCTGTCTGCCTTGGTCCAGAGTCCGACACGGCCGGGTTCGGAGAAGGTCGTGTCCTCCACCTGGAAGAGGTGCTCGTCGTCGAGCCAGACGTCGAAGTGCGAGCCCTGCGCGCGGACGCGGAGCACGCTCCACATCCCACGCGGCACCTCCACGGCCTTTCCGTAGCCGAACCACGACCCCTTCGGCTTCAGGTCGCTGCGTCGCCCGCGCTCTACCTTGTAGAGGACGACGTTGTCTTCGAGGGCGTTGGCTCGCACGACGTAGTAGTTGTCGGGGTCCTGGTAGCGCCAGACGAGGCCCGCCGCCTGGTCCACGCGGCCCGAAATCGGCTGGAAGTGGACGGAGATCTCGACGTCCTTGGCTGACCAGCCCTCGTAGACGCAGATGGGGAAGCGGTAGCTCGTCGCATCGCTGCTCGACTGAACGAGCAGTTTCTCGCCGCTCGGCGCGGAGAGGTCCGCCCTCGTCTCCCATGAAGACGGAGGCCCGCCACCCGTCAGCGCGGTTGAGAAGCCCGCGGGAAGGCTCCCCGCACCAGGACCCTCGAAGTCAAGCGTGAGCTGCGAAGGTTTGCTCGCCCGGGCTGGGCCCTGTGCGTCGCGCTGGACGTCCAGGGCGGAGCGCAGGCCGCGCGCCAGGTTGGCGGCCGGACCCTTGCCCCAGAAGTGGACGAAGTAGAACGTCGGCGTCTCGCCGATCATGTGGTTGTGGAGTGCCACGACGTTGATGCCGGCTCCGCGCAGCGCCGCGAGAACGGGTCGGACCTCGTGCGCGGTCATGGCAAAGTCGCCGTCAACGGCCGCAAGCTCGTCAGACCCCGCAAAGGCCACCCAGGTCGTGAGCCCCATGCTTCCCCGGAACGCGACGCCGTCTATCTCGGCGTCTCTACCGATGGAGATCTTGAACACCCCGTCCTGCAAGCCCCCCGAGGCGCCGATGATCCGCTCCAGGGCCTCCGTGTCGAGCTGTCCGTGCGTGGGAACCTCGCCCGAGAAACGCGACGACGGCACTGGCGCCTGCTCCCGGACCCCCCGCACCGCGTCCCAGATGCGGCGCACGCCGGCTGCGAGATCCTCGGCATCCCCCCGCCCACCGATGTGCATGAAGTACACAGCGGGGTCGTCGAAGAGGAAGTGGTTGTGGATCGCGGTGACTTCCAGACCCCCTGCCAGGACAGCGTCGAGCGCAGGATTCACCTCGTCCTCGAACACGACGGTGTCGCCCATGACCATCGCCCCGGCTCCCGGAACGGCCTGAAACGCCGCCCAGGTCCCCAATCCCATGGCTGCCCGCACAGCCAGTCCATCGACGCGCAGCGGGACGTCGTTGCGGGGCCAAGCTACGCGAACAACGCCATCCGGTGTCGTCTCGGCGGGGACCCCGACGATGTCAGAAATGCGCTCGGCATCGAGCGAGGTCTCGGCCACGCTCGTATGCGCCACGGCGAACGTCAGAATGAAGACGAGTCCAAACCATCCGCGGTGGAACGTCATTTGTGTTCTCCCTTCCTACAGGGTTGCACCCTGGCGCTGGCGCAGGCGCGGCCAGACTTCGGGATTGGCCAGGCGTAGCGGTCGTTCGCCGCGCAGCACCGCCAGCATCTCACGCGCGGCGGTCTGCGCCAGGCGCGGCATGGCCTCCTCGACCCAGCCCCCGATGTGCGCGGTGAGGACGACATTCTCGAGCGCGCAGAGCGGATGCGCGTCGGGAAGCGGCTCGGGGTCGAACACATCGAGACCCGCACCCGCGATCGCGCCATCGCGAAGCGCGTCGAGCAACGCGTCCGGGTCGACCGTCCCGCCCCGCGATACGTTGATCAGATACGCCGTGGGCTTCATCACCTCGAGCTCGGCGGCGCCCACGATGTGGCGCGTCTCCTCGTTGAGCGGAAGGCACAGCACCACGAAGTCCGAGTGCCCGAGCAGCTCGGGTAGCTCCTCCGGTCGGCGGGCGAGTGCGACACCGTGGCGATCCGCCTCGATGGGGTCGAAGTACGGGTCGTAGGCGAGCACCGTCATGCCGAAGGCGGCGCGGCACTTGCGCGCGAGCTCGCGGCCGATGAAGCCATACCCGAGAATCCCGAGGGTCTTGCCTTCGATCTCCGTCGGAAAACCCGGCCAGCCATCCCCCGTATAGAGCTCGCGAGGCTGGTAGCGGCCCTCGGCGTGGAAGACGCGATCCGAATGGCCGATGCGCTTGGCCAGCGACAGCATCAGACCCAGAGCGTGCTCCGCCACCGCCGTGTACTGCGATCCCGCCGCGAACACCACGGCGATTCCGCGCTCGGTCGCCGCGGCGACGTCGATCCACTCGTAGCCGGAGCCGCCGCCCGCGATGACCTCGAGCTTCGGTGCCAGGTCCATGTGCTCCGCACGCCCGCACGGCAGGGGATCGGGCGGTCCGGGCACCGAGTAGACCCCGTGCACCTCGGCCAGCAGCGCGCGCGCCGCCTCCGCGTCGAGGTTCGTCCCCAGGATCACGTCGACCTCCTTGCGCAGCAGCTCCTCGCCAATCGGGTGGAGCATCGGGACGGGCAG
This sequence comes from Deltaproteobacteria bacterium, assembly GCA_030624945.1. GTDB lineage: Bacteria > Myxococcota_A > UBA9160 > SZUA-336 > SZUA-336 > JAUXJB01. The sequence goes on from JAUXJB010000039.1 coordinate 2,818, forward strand.
GAGCACGCGCTTGCGCATCACGCACCCCGCAGACGCGCCAGAACGTCCTCGGCGGCCTGCCGCACCAGACGCGCATCCACGGTGCCCACGCCGACGCTGTGCTTGTCGCCGAGCCCCCCCCACAGCACCACGTCGTGCGCAGCGGCCGCTTCCCGGACGCGCTCCATCGCCTCTGTGAGGGCGGCCGGCAGCACGCCCCCATCTACCACCTCGTGGGGATCGAAGCCCATCTGTAGCGAGAGGTCGTGGGTTCCGATCCAGATGAAGTCGACCGCGAGCTTGAGGATCTCGTCGATCTCCGCCACGGCTCCCGGATGCTCGATGAGAAGACCGACGAGCGGATCCGGCTGGCTGTAGGCCTGCCAGATGGCGTCGTGGCGTTCGTTCCCCAGCGAGCGGATGCCCTGCGGCGGCCAGTGGGCCTTGGCGATCGCCGCGCGCGCTTCCGCCGCCGAGGCCACGTTCGGGATGATGATGCCCTCGACCGGCACGTCCATTGCCAGGTTGATCTCGGCTTCCTCCGCCGAGGCCGTGCGGATGAAGGGCGACGCCCCCTCGGATCGGACGCGGAAGCAAAGGTTCTCGAGGTCCGACCAGCTGTAGGCGGCGTGCTGGCGATCGAAGACCAGGAAATCGAAGCCCACCGCGGCGAGGATATGGGCGGTGGCGTAGCCATCCATGCAGCAGAACGCGCCCACCACCTGGCGCCGCGCGGCGAGTCCCTCTCGATAGCGGCTCACGAGGTCCCCTGGAACGCGGCCTTCTTCGGTCGGAACACCACGAACAGGAGCGGCTCGTCCTCGCCCGCAACCAGGGAGTACTCCTCGTCGGCGTCGATCAGGATCAGGCTTCCCGCGCCGATCTGCTCGTCGCCAAGAGCCACCGTACCCGAGAGAATGAGCGTGACCTCGGCCTCCGAGTGGCTGTGCGGGTGGATCACGAAGCCCGGCGAGACCTGCGTCATGTGCAGGTACGGCGACCCCTCGGAGATCACCCAGTGCTTGATCCAGTCCCCGTCGGCGTCACGGCCCGTCGTGTCCTGGCCCAGCGGCTCGAGCTTGCGGTCTTCGGGGCGGATGATCGTCGGCATGCTAGTCGTCCCCTGCGACGGGCGCCGGCAGCTCCGAAGCGTCGAGGCCGTAAAACGCCAGCGAGTTGTCCCACAGGATCTTGCGCTTGCTCTCGCGACTCAGCTTCGGCAGCTCCAGGAAAGTGTCGACGAAGCCCGGATAGTGCGCGTCCGGGTGGGGATAGTCGCTGGCGAACAGGATGCGCTCGTCGCCGATCACCTCGACCACGTGATGGAGCAGCTGCTCGTCGCACTCCGTCGTCACGAAGCAGTTGCGCCGGAAGTACTCCACGGGGCGGAGGGAGAGGCCCTGGGTGGCGTTCCAGTCGACCATCTCGAAGTGCTCTTCGATGCGCTCGAGCCACCACGGCACCCAGGCGGCGCCGCCCTCGAGGAAGCCCACGCGCAGCGCGGGGAAGCGCTCGAAGACACCCTCGACGAGCATGGCGAGCATCGCCATCTGAAGCTCCATGGGATGCTCGCAGACGTGGAGGTCGACGTTGCGGGAGAAGCGATCCTTGCCGGCCGACGGCAGGTTGGAGCCCATGAAGCCGTGAAGCCCCAGCGGAGCGTCCAGCTCCTCCAGTGCCGCATACAGCGTGTCGTAGGCGGGATCGCCCAGGCTGCGTCCACCCATCAGATTGGGTCTGCACCAGAACGCGCGCAGGCCAAGCTCATCGTGCGCCCAGCGCAGCACCGCCACCGCCTCATCGACGTCCTGAATCGGAAGCGGCGCGGCCCCCAGGATGCGCCCTCCGGACGCGGCGCCGTAGTCGACCAGCCAGCGGCAGTAGGCGCGCGCCATGGCGCCCGCGAGCTTGGGATCGATGCCGTCGATCCAGAAGTCGTACCCGGGTCCGTAGATCACACAGGCTTCCACGCCTTCCTTTCCAAGGGCATCCGCCACGCCGGCGCCGTCGAAGCCGCGCCGCGCGACCTCCCCGAACCGCTCGATCATGCCCTCGGGGCTCCAGCTCTTGTACTGGACGGCGGGCTTCGAGGAGTTGTCGACGGAGAGCTGAAGCGTCGCCACCCCGTCCACCTCGTAGATGGGCATCGGTGAGGTCGGCACCTCCAGGCGCTTCACGCGGCCGCGATAGGAATCCTCGAGGTAGCGATCGTAGAGGTCGAAGGGGTCGATGGTGTGACCATCGGCGTCAAAGACACGAAGTCCCTTGCGCATGCGGAGCTCCTTCCCGTCCGGTTGCTCCACAGATTCTGTGGGCGGGCTGCCCCTGTGGTCAAGTGCATCGTGCCTGCGTATAGTGCGCGCAATGCCGGGACTGCAGGGCGCCGCTGGCATGCGCCGGCGCGATCGACAGGGAGAGCCGAGGCGTGGATCCACTCGCAGGTGAGCGCCCGATCCATACGCGCACCCTCGAGGTCGAGGTATGCGAGGCCCGAGACGGAGACTGGGAGGCCCGCGGAGGCCTGGTCGATCTGCGCAAGTCCGGCTTCGTACCGGTGGCCGGCGATCTCCAGGTGTCGGGGCTCCTGCACCACATGCGACTCCGGGCCTCTTTCGACAGCGAAACCGGAACCCTGAAGCAGATCGCTGCGGAGCAGCCGGCGGTCGCTTTCGAGCCTTCGAGCTTGAGTCGCGGCGAGAGCTGTCGTGATCCGATCGGCCGAATTCAGGCGCTGGAGGGCACGAACGTGACCGGCACCTGGGGCGAGCGATTGAACGATGCGATCGCAGGACCACGAGGCTGCACGCATATCCTCACGCTGGCGCGCCTCCTGGGAGCGACGCTCGCCTATTTGTTGGCGCGCGAACGAGCACAGCAAGCTGCGCGGCATCGCCCGGGGGAGCGCATCTTTCACCGGAGCATGAGCTTCGACGGACAGCAGCGAGGCGACGGACAGCTCGAGCTCGTCTTTCAGCTCTCGGACTTGCATTTCGCTCCGGCGGACGAGATCGCCCGGCCCATGGCGCGCTTCGCAGAGCAGGTCGAGATTCGCGGCGCGGCGATGATCGAGCTCCGAGACCTCACCCTGCGGGCGCTGCGCGTGGCACAGCGACGACGCGGCCCCGACGACCTCGAGAGCGCGACCTGGGTTTCTCTCGAGGAGGAGGTCGCCACTTTCGTCGGCGGGCCCGTCGCCCGGGGAATGCGGCGACGCGTGCTCGAGCGTTTCGCCGGTCTGGCAGAGGGCACACCGCTCGTCGCCGCACTCCTCGACCTGGCTCCCTCGCTGTTCCAGTGCATGGCTTCGCTCGCCGAGCAATCGACGGCCCGCGCCGCCTGCGATCCCTCCGTGTTCTTTTCCGGGGGACAGACCGACTCGTGCTACATGTGGCGGAAAGAAGGTGCCCTCGACCTGGCCCGAGAGCGGGAGCGAGCCCGCGGACCGGAGGATGGCTGACGTCCCTTCAGGCGACCAACTCCAAGGTCACCGCTGTGCCCTGAGCCGATAGACGCACTCCCGAGCGCTCGCCGTCATCGGTGCAGGCGAACGGATCGAGGGTGATCTCGAGACTGACCACCGCGTTGGCACACAGGACCCGTGCCTTGTCGCGAAGCCTTTCGAGGACCTCGAACTGTGCCTTGATCCAGTCAAATGCATGTGCAGGTTCGCAGTCGTCCACGAAGATCTCCGAGGAGATCGGGCCGAGTTGTTTCTTTGCACGCGTTCCCGGGACCCAGGGATCCGGATAGAGCTCGACGTTCGTGTCCCCTGCTGATTTGTTCGCATATCCCATACGAGATTGGACTCCGGCAACCACCAGACTCATTCGATTCCATGTTGACTACGTGGAACACCGCGAGGAGTTACACCCAGCCGCTGCGAAACGCTGTAGCGGCGTTAGAACGCCATGAAACCCAGATCTGACTCCGGGCATCCGACTCACACCGTCATAGGAGAAGAGAATTGGTCAAGAGAATCGTTCTTCCGGTGGTTCTGCTCGCAGTAGCTGGCTTGTTTGTAGTGTCAGCGGTCAACTCCACGAAACCTACTGGGAACGTGGATCGCAATCCTTGTGCCGTGGGGAATGTCAACCCGTGCGCGGCAAACCCGTGTGCTCCCCGAACGGACAATCCGAGCTAGCTCGCCACCCAAAGTCGAAGGAGAAAGCATGTCCGACGCAAGTGCGAAGAGGTTTCTGGGGAAGTTCAGGAAGCAGACCCTTCGAGGCGGCATCGCCGGAATCCTCGGTGGTGCGGTATTCGCGGTATGGATGGCCGAGAACGGCGTATTGCCCGTGATCGCCTCGATGATCGGCGGAAGCTCGTCGTTGCTGGGACTTCTCATGCATCTGGGGATAAGCGCCGCGATCGGTGCGAGCTTTGGCGTACTCTTTGCGCGGCTCGCAGTGAGCCTGGTGCCTTCTGTCCTGTGGGGACTGGTCAACGGGTTCGCTTGGTGGTTCCTCGGGCCCCTGACCCTCATGCCGCTCTCCCTGGGTATGGGCCTGCAGTGGACGGCGTCCGCGGTCGCGGGGGCGCTGACAAGCCTCATCTGGCATCTGGTCTTCGGAGGCGTGATGGGAATCGCATACGCGGCGCTGACAACCCACGTGGCCTCGAAAGGCCAGCTCGCAACCCCGCTAGATCACGTGGCAACGGGGACGGCGTGAGGTGTGCCCGTCGCAGCCGGAGGGAGTCCTCCGAGCCGGGGCAGAAGAGTGTAACCGCGGGCCTGCCCTTCCCGTATTAGTTGGGGATGGTTCGCTTCGGAGCGAGGCTAAGGCTCACGTCGGCACTCTGGTTGCTCGCCAGCGGCGCCTGCCTGGGAATCTCGGGATGCGTCTCGCTCGACCGAGGCTCGGAGGAAGCGCGCACAGCTTTCATCGGGACGGGGCAGAGAACGCTGTTGAACTGCCTGGGGCCACCCGATGACGTCAGCTTCCACGACGAGCGGAGCTACTTTCTCTACAACCTGCGGTTCCGCCTGAGCGGCGCTCCCACGCCGACGGCGCGGGCGCGGCCTGCTTTCTGCAACCTGCTCTTCGAGATGGATCGCGGATCGGTCTCCGACCTGGAAGTGGCAGGGCGCTCCTTCGACGGACACAACGCGGCGAGCCGTTGTGCGGTGCTGGCAGCGGATCGCTGTCTCGAGATCGCCACCCCGGCGGCGCGCGTCAAGCCCAGAGGGTTGAACTAGTGTCCTGTTCCGGGAGTGCGCTCGCGAGCCTAGCGGCGGTGATTGTCGACGCGTGAGTTGTCGAAGCGCGCCAGCATGTCGTGGGGAAAGCCCATGTCGATCTGGCTGATCTGATCGAGCCGCTCGATCTGGGCGTCTTCCAGAGAGAACTCTAGGCAGCCCAGGTTCTCCTCGAGCTGCTCCAGCGTGCGGGCGCCGACCAGTGGCACGATCACGCCGTTCCTCTGTCGCACCCAGCTCAGCGCGACCTGTGCCGGGGTTCGCCCGATCTCGCTCGCGAGCTTGACGACCTCCTCCGAGATTCCGAGCGAGCGGGAGTCGACAGCGCCGCGCAACTTTGCGCGTCCCTTCGCGTCGGGATCCGCGTTGTACTTGCCGGTCAGCACACCCGAGCCGACCGCACCCCAGGGCGTGACGGCGAGATCGAGCTCCTTTGCCATGGGAAGCAGCTCGCGCTCCACTGCGCGATCCACCAGGCTGTACCGGATCTGGAGCGCGACGAAGGGCGTCCACCCGCGCAGCGAGGCGAGTGTGTTGGCCTGAGAGACGACCCAGGCTGGCGTGTCCGAGATACCGACGTAGAGGACCTTGCCCGCGCGGACGACATCGTCGAGTCCGCGCATGACCTCCTCGATCGGTGTCAGGTAATCCCGGGCGTGCACCCAGTAGAGGTCGATGTAGTCGGTCTTGAGGCGCCGCAGGCTCGCGTCCAGCGAATCCATCATGTTCTTGCGGTTATTCCCAACTGCGTTCACATCGCGGCTTCGCATTGCTGCGAAGTACTTCGTTGCCAGTACGATGCGCTCGCGCTCAGCGGCCATGAACTCACTCAGAAACTCCTCGCTGCGGCCCGCGCTGTAGACGTTTGCCGTGTCGATGAAGTTCCCGCCTGCCTCGCGAAAGCGGTCGTAGACCCTCTGACTCTCCGCCTTGTCGGCACCCCAGCCCTCCGCTCCAAAGGTCATCGCCCCCAGTCCGAGCTCCGAGACCCGGAGACCACTCCTACCCAAGAGTTTGTATCGCATCGATCCTCCAGCGGTTCGCGTCCGCGCTCGTTCATTATACGCGCCAGCCCCACCCCGCCGGATCGTGATATAAACAGCCCATGAGCGACACGGAGCACCGATCGAACGAGGGTATGGGTCGTCTCAAGGATCGGGTCGCGATCGTCACGGGAGCCAGCCGGGGGCTCGGACGCGCGATCGCAGTGGCATTTGCCAGGGAAGGGGCGGCGGTGGCGGTCGCAGCTCGCACCGAGCAGATGTGGAACGAGCGACTGCCCGGAACCGTCTCGGAGACCGTCGCGGAGATCGAGAGTCAGGGCGGTGTCGCCTTGCCGGTGCGCTGCGACGTATCGGTGGAGAGCGACCGGGTAGAGCTCGTGGATACGGTTCGCGAGCGCCTCGGTCCGATCGACGTGCTCGTCAACAACGCGGCCCTGACCGTCCCCGGCCGGCCACCCCAGAAGGACGCTCCCGCCGCACCGCCTCCCAAGCCGCGGGAACGGTCCGCCCGATCGGGCGCCGGCTCACAGGGCTTTCTCAGCTTCCCCGTGAAGGGCTACCGACTGCACTTCGAGATCGGCGTGTTCGGCTGTTTCCGGCTCATGCAGCTGGTGCTGCCGGACATGATCGAGGCAGGCCGAGGTGCGATCGTGAACATCAGCTCCGGGGCCTCGCGCAGTCCGGGCGAGGGTCCGTATCCCCGCCCGGGAGGACCCACCTTCCTGGCCTACGGCGGCAACAAGGCCGCGCTCGAGCACCTGACGCGCGCGGTGGCGTACGAGATGGCGCCGCACAACATCGCCGTGAACGCCCTCCTGCCCGCGGTCGGCATCATGACCCCGGGCCTGGCGGTCATGAATCCGACCGTGCAACCCGGCGACTCGCCCGAGAATTTCGCCGAGGCGGTGGTGAGGCTGGCGATCGCCGACCCCAAGGTGATGACGGGCTGGGTGGCGCTCCACGACGAGATCCTGCACCCCGAGCGCGGGAGGCGCTCGCCTACAAACGACTGAGACAAGGGTGGTGACATGGCGCGAATCGGGTTCATAGGACTGGGCAACATCGGTGGCGCGATCGTGCGCAATCTGCTGGAGGACGGGCACGACGTCGCGGTCCACGATGTCGATAAGGCCCGCGTGGATGCTCTCGTAAAGGACGGCGCGGAGGCGGCTGCCAACGCGGCGGACGTGGCTTCGCGCGGCGAGCTGACCTTTCTCTCGCTGCCCACACCCGACGTCGTGGACGCCGTGGCGGCGGAGTGGCTCGCCGGCGCGCAGCCGGGCAGCCTGCTCGTCGACCTTTCGACCAACGCGCCGGCGCGCGTGCGCGCCCTGGCGAAGCGCGTGCAGGCAGCCGGCTGTCAATTCCTCGATGCGCCCCTCA
>JAUXJB010000298.1 GCA_030624945.1 Deltaproteobacteria bacterium
GACGTGGATGGCCTGTTCGTGGGGGAGGATGCGCAGCCCGCGCCGATCCATGAGCTGCGATAAGAAGTAGACGAGGAGCGCCGAGTAGAGCCAGCGGCGCGTGCTCCCGCGCCCGATCGGCTCAAGTAGACGCTCGCGCCAGCGCCAGGTCCAGATCACGATCGCGGCGAGCGCGAAGTAGGTGGCTCTGTGCGAGCCGTAGAAGTGGATCTCGCGCATCAGAAACGTGGCGGAGAGCGCGGTCAACACGAGCTGGAGGGGATCGCGCGTGCGGTAGGCGGTCCAGGTGAAGAGCCCGAGCGCGATCGGGGTGAGCACCAAGGCCAACGCCTCGTGCAGCGGCTTTCGCTGCACCCACTCCCAGCCCTGGTCTCGCGCGAGGTACACGAACAGGATCACGAGTGGACCGATCAGGGCGGGCCACAGGTCCGAGGCGCGCGGAACCAACGCGTCCCGGTACCGCGGCCAGCCGCTTGGCGTGGGCTCGGCTGGGCTTCGGTTCTCGGTCAAGAGCCCGGAGAGTACCCGATCGCGCGTGTGCGCGGACTCAGGGTCCGGCAGGGCGATAGACCACGGCGCGGCTCGTGCGCTGGTACGACGCGGGCTCGCTCACGAGGTAGAGGGCGGCCCCGGGGCCGAGCGCCACACCCTCGTAGTGCGCGGCGCCCCCACGGAGGACGCCCGGCAGGCGCAGGCGCCGGACTACCGTACCGTCGAGCCCCACGTCGAGCAGGACCGAGCTGCGTTCGCTCACGACCAGGAGCCGGCCGCTGCTCGGGTCGTGCGCGCAGCCCGAGAGATCCTCGGCGATGCCTTCGAGGGCCGCCTCGGCGTCAAACGGCTCGTCGATCGCGAGCGGGATGGCCGCAACGTCGAGCGCTGTTCCGGGCCTCGAGCGCTGCAGCCGGAAGATGCGCCGCGGCGAGCTCTCCTGGAGCGCGAACAGGATTCCGCCGCCCGCGTTCCCGTCCGGATCGAAGCAGAGCCCTTCGAGCCCACGGTTCCCCCTGGACGGCGGGGGCAGAACGAGCTCGACCACGTCGTCGCGCGAGGGATCCACCTCGAGGTCGTACGCGTCGGGCGCCTCCGGAAGGTGCACGAGGAGCACGCGGTTCAGCTCGTGCGCGAGCGCGATCCGCGATCCCCCCAGCCACGCGATCGCCTCGAAGTCGTTGCTCGGTCCGCCCCGGAGCTGGAGCACGCGCGTGCGGGTGCGTAGGTCGGGCGCGTACTCGTGCAGGCGCGCGCCGCCGTTCTGGATCAGCAGGAAGCGCCGGAGCTCGGGGGCGTACGTGATCCCCGAGAGGTTGGGGCCCACGTCCGTGAGCGGGAACGCACGGCCGTCGCGACGGTAGCCGTCGAGCGGCGAGGCGCGTTCCTTGGACACCGAGCTGAGGCCGCAGCCCGCCAACGCGAGCACGACCGCGATCGCTGTCCCCAACGCCCCTCCCCTCATGCGTACGCAGGATAGCGGTGGTGGCTGGACAAAGCGTCCTACGCCAGTCCTGGTCAGGCTCAGGCGGCTCGAGGTGGATCGGTGAGCTGCAGCTCGACCAGCTCGCGGTAGAGGCCGCCACGTGCGA
>JAUXJB010000119.1 GCA_030624945.1 Deltaproteobacteria bacterium
ACGCGGCCCATGCCTTCGACCATGTTCCCGCTGAGAGCGCGGCCTGTGCAGCGCTGGCAAAAGCGCACCTGACGGATCGCTTCGTCGAGGTAGCGCGGAGTACCGTAGAGGCGCACGGGGGGATCGGGTACACGTGGGAGTGTGACGTGCACTTCTGGCTCAAGCGCGCGGTGTTTGATCGAGCCTTCCTGGGCGACCCCGGGCTCCACCGACGCCGCGCGGCCGATCTGTACGGCTGGTAGACCCGGGCTGATCTCGGACAGACCGGGCCCGGGCGCATGGTGTATGATGCCCGCGGTTCCAGGCCGTGGTTCGCCCTCGTCCCGCTGGAAGGACCGGCGATTCGATCTCGGGCACCGGACGACGTGCGCAGGGGAGGCAACGACATGAGCGATGTGCGATTCGACGGACGGGTCGCGGTGGTCACCGGTGGAGGCGGAGGCCTGGGGCGAACGTACGCGGAAGAGCTGGCGAGCCGCGGTGCTCAGGTGGTGGTGAACGACCTGGGCGGTGCTCCCGACGGCACGGGTGGCAGCCGATCGATGGCCGATGAGACCGTCGAGCGCATCCGAAAAGACGGAGGCACAGCCGTCGCGAACTACGACAGCGTCGCAACCCCGGAAGGTGGCGCGGCCATCACCAAGGCGGCTCTCGACAACTTCGGCCGGGTCGACATCGTCATCAACAACGCCGGCATCCTGCGCGACAAGAGCTTCGCCAATCTCGATTTCGCGGATCTCGACGCCGTTCTCGACGTACACCTCCGGGGAGCGTTCTACGTCACGCAGCCAGCGTTTCGCGTGATGAAGGAGAACGGCTACGGACGCATCCTGCTTACTTCGTCCACTTCCGGGATCTACGGGCAGTTCGGACAGACGAACTACGGCGCCGCCAAGACCGGGTTGATCGGGCTCTCGAACGTTCTCGCATTGGAGGGCCAGAAGTACAACATCCGCTGCAACATCATCGCGCCCGCCGCTGCGACACGGCTTACGCTAGGGCTGCGGCCCGAAGGAGAGAGGACCATCAGCCCGCGACAGGACCCGCGACAGGTGACGCCACTCTCACTCTACCTGGTGTCGGAGGAGTCTGAGCTCACACGAACGATGTTCTTCGCGGGTTATGGATTCTACAAGCGGGTCTTCATCGGCCAGGGGCCCGGCTGGACGTACCAGGGCGAGGAGTTCCCCACCATCGAGGACATTCGCGATCACCTGGACGAGATTGTGGAGACGAAGGGCGCGATCATTCCCGAGAACGTGGGAGAGGCCATGTCCGCCGGGTAGGTTTGGAAGCTGGAACGCGCCGCCGCGAATTGCGACGGGGTCGCTCAGCCCTCTTCCCCGAAGAAGCCCAGCAAGCGGAGGCAATCCCTGGCGCCACCAACGCCGGAGACACGCTCGGCGCGCAGCCCGGCTCGGCGGGCGCCCTCGACGTTCAAGCGGTTGTCGTCCAGGAACAGGATGGCTTCGGGCGCGCAGCCCAGGCGACGGGCCACCTCGAGGAAGGCCTCGACGTCCGGCTTGAGCATCCCCAGCTCGTGAGACGCGAAGTGCTCATCGAAGTGGTGACGCAGCTCCATCTCTTCGAGAAAGCGCGGCCAGTGAACCGCGTTCGTGTTCGAGAAGCAGGCGAGCTGGTGAGGCCCCGCGCGGAGCCGCTGCAGCAGTTCGAGAGCACCCGAATAGGTTCCGGTCGGCCAGTCAGAGAACGCCGTCAGGAACTCCTCCGGTCCGATCGGCAGCTCGAACTCCGCAACCATCCGCGAGGCGAAGTCTTCCGCCGTGCAGCGCCCCGACTCGAAGGTCCGCACGGCAGGGGAGCGGAGCCAGCGCTCCCAGATCTCTTCCTCACTGAAGCGGTCGCCGGTCCACGCCGCCCAGCGCGGGAGGCCCGATAGCTCGACGATCACGCCACCGAGATCGAAGAGAAGGACCTGACAGCGGGGAGCCGAAGTCATGCCGCAGTGTAGTGTCCTGTTCCGAGAATGCGAGCGCACTCCCGGAACAGGACACTAGCCCAGACTACTGCTCGAGCTCCGCCTCCAGGTGGGTCTTGAGGGGCTCGCCGACGCGTTCACGCTCGATCAGGAACGTATCGTGGCCGTAGCGCGCGTCGAGCTCCACGTAGCTCACGGGACAGCTCGTCTTCCGCAGACGCTCCACGAGCTCGCTCTGCTGCCAGACGGGGAACAGCACGTCCGAGGTCACGCCGATCACCAGGGTCGGGCAGCGGATTCGATCCACGGCGGGTCCGAGCTCCTGTGTGGCGACCGTCAGATCGAAGAGATCCATGGCCTTGGAGATGTAGAGGTAGGAGTTGGCATCGTACTGCAGGCAGAACTTCTCGCCCTGGTGGACGAGGTATCTCTCCACCTGAAAGTCCTCGTCCAAGCGCGGCATTTCGTCGCGGCGCTCGCGTGCGAAGCGCTCGAGCCACTCGGGTGCGGATCGGTAGGTGATGGTGCCGATCTCGCGCGCGAGCTTCTGACCTCGATGCGGAAAGCTCGCACCGTAATATCTCCCGTCGCGCCAGTCGGGATCGGCCATGACGGCCTGCCGCTGCACGAAGCGCAGCGCGATGGATTGGGGATAGGAACGTATCGCGGCCGATATGCTCACGACGCGTCTCACACGCTCGGGCGTCTCGGCGGCGAGCAGCAGCGACTGCATGCCTCCCAGGGAGGCGCCCACCGAGCCGTGCAGCGTCTCGATGCCCAGGTGGTCCAGCAGCAGGAGCTGTGCGGCCACCATGTCACCGACCGTGATGATCGGGAAGTCGCTGGCGTACGGCTCACCGCTCGCGGGGTTCGTGGAGGACGGACCCGTGCTCCCGTAACAACCTCCCAGCAGGTTGCTGCAGATCACGAAGAAGCGATCGGTGTCGAGCGGGGCACCGGGCCCGATGAAGTCCTCCCACCAGCCCGGATTCTCGTTTTGCGGCTGGCTCCTGGCATGGGAGGAAGCGGACAGCCCGGTGTGCAGCAGGATCGCGTTGTCGCGCCCGGTCGAAAGCTCGCCCCAGGTCTCGTAGGCGATGTCGAGCTCCGGGAGCGCGCCGCCCCACTCGCACACGAACTCCTCGGTACTGTGGAACGTCTGGTAGCCGGACGCGACGCGGTCGTAGACGGGCTCCGGGCCCTCGGGCAGATCCTGATTCTCCATCTGGCCGGGGCATGATAGCCCGTGAACGCCCTCCCCCGCCCTTTGGCGCTCGATTTGCGTAGGATGCTGCTGCCACCGAGCCTCCGGGGTCGCCGGCTCGCGAGAACGAGGAGCGCAGATGTTCGTGATTGGCCTTACCGGGGGTATCGCAGCGGGGAAGTCGACGGTTGCGGGGTACCTGCGCGAGCGCGGTGCCACGGTGATCGACGCGGATCTGCTGGGCCACCGTGTCTACGAGCCGGCAACTCCGGGCTTCGACAGCGTCGTGCGCGCCTTCGGCGAGGACATCGTCGCGAAGGACGGCACGATCGACCGGCGCGCCCTCGGGGGGAAGGTGTTCGGGAAGCCCGAGGAGATGCAGCGGCTCACCGACATCGTCTGGCCCCTGATACGCGGGCTCGCGGCGCGACAGATCGAGCAGATCGGCGCGGGCAGCGAGGATCCCGTCATCGTCCTCGAAGCCGCCGTACTCCTCGAGGCCCGCTGGGAAGACCTGGTCGACGAGATCTGGGTCGTGGTGGTGGACCGGGATGTGGCGATCGAGCGGCTGGGCTCACGTGACGGCATGTCCAGGGACGACGCGCTCGCCCGCATCCGATCCCAGCTATCGAACCGCGAGCGCCTGGAGCGATGCGACCGAGCCATCGACAACTCGGGCACGCCCGAAGATCTGCGGAGCCGTCTCGAGCTGGAGTGGGAGCGCCTCCACCAGCGCCGCCTGGCCGAGCCGAACTAGCGCCGGCGCCCCTGTAGCTCGTCGATCTGCTGGAGCTCCTCCGGGGTCAGGCGCCACTCGCCGGCATGGACGTTCTGCTCGACCTGAGCCGGGCTCGTCGCCCCCGCGATCACGCTGTCGACCTGTGGCTTGCTCGCGAGCCAGCCGATCGCGAGCTCGAGGAGCGAGTGTCCTCGCTCCTTCGCGAACCCCTCCAGGGCCTCGAGCTGGTCGAATCTCGCGTCCGTCAACGCGCGCTCGGCCGCTCGGCCGGCCGCCAGCCGCGTCCCCTCGGGGGCCTCCTGCCCGCGCCGGTACTTCCCCGTGAGGAAGCCGCTGGCCAGCGGGAAGTACGGCAGGATGCCCACCTCGTGGGCCCGGCACGCGGGTACCAGCTCGGCCTCGATCCTGCGCTCCAGCAGGTTGTACTGGTTCTGGGCGGAGATGAACCCCTCGTGTTTCTCGCTGCGCGCGATCCACTGGGCCTCGACCAGCTGCCAGCCCGCGAAGTTGGAGCAACCCAGGTAGCGGACCTTGCCCTGGCGCACGAGGTCGTCGAGCGCGCGCATGGTCTCCTCGAGCGGCGTCTGCGGATCCGGAAAGTGAATCTGGTAGAGATCGATGAAGTCGGTACCGAGCCGCCTCAGGCTGGCTTCGCAGGCCTCGAAGATGTAGCGCCGCGAGGCACCGCGGTGAAGTGAGCCCTCTCCCATGGGGCCCGCGAACTTGGTCGCGAGCACGACGTCGAGGCGCCGACCCTGGATCGCCTTTCCGAGGAACTCCTCGGAGAGACCCTTCGGACCGTACATGTCCGCGGTGTCGAGCAGGGTGATGCCCTGATCGATGGCCGCCTCGACCACCGCCCGCGTGCCCGCTTCGTCCACGCGCCGACCGAAGTTGTTGCAGCCCAGCCCGACCACGGAGACCTGCAGTCCAGAGCTCCCGAGTGTCCGGTATTCCATGAGACTCCTCCCCTGGTGTCCCGATCCGGGAGTGCGATCGCATTCTCGGAGCAGAACACTAGACGGTCTTTTACCACGCCACCTCGCTTCGGCGCAGAGTCACTCGGGTGGGCGTACCGCGATCACGCCCGCCTCCTCGAGCTCCGCGAGCTCCTCCGGGCTCAGTTGCAGGAGCTCACCGAGCACCTCCGCATTGTGCTCCCCGAGCAGAGGCGGAGCGCGGCGGAACGCGGCCGGGGTCTCGCTGAGACGTATGGCGATGCCCGGCAACGGGTGCCGGCCGGCGTCGGGATGATCGGGGGCCGTCCAGAAGTCCCGCGCCGCCAGGTGTACATCCGCCACCAGCTCGCGCGCATCGCTCACGCAGCAGGCGACGATGCCGCACTGCTGGAGCTCGCGCATCAGCGCGCGCGAGGATTGCCGGCGGGTCCAGTCCGCGATGGCCTTGTCGAGCGCGTCGTGTTGTGCGAGCCGGGCCGGGAGATCCAAGCCGGCGAGCGAGGCGTCGAGCTCCGCGAGCTCGCAGAGGCTTTGCCACTCGCCGTCGCTGGTAACGCTGATCGCGATCCAGCTGTCTTCGCCAGCACAGGGGTAGCATCCCTGCGGCGCGCGCCCCGGGTTGCGATTCCCCCGCCGGGGAGCGTCCGATCCCCGCACCTGCGACGCCAGCAGCTCTTCGCC
>JAUXJB010000121.1 GCA_030624945.1 Deltaproteobacteria bacterium
ACGAGGAGGCGACCGAGCAGCTGCATCGCGAGGCGGTGGAGAACGCCCCGGTCGTGTACGACTTCGACGAGGGCCGGCTCGCGACGCTGACGGAGCGCCTGGGGATCGCGTTCGACGCGGCGCGCGAGGCGGCGCAGGTGGAGGGAGGCGAGGAGACACCCGGCGCATCTCCGAGCGATGCCTTCCGCGGGGCGCTCGGCGAGGAGGTGAGCGTCTCCGACACCGCACTCGCATACCTCAAGGAGAGCGGATACGCCCCGGAGGACGAGCAGCTGCTCGCGCGAATCGTCGCTCCCGTGTCCCAGATGATCGTCGACGATCCGGACGAGTTCACGCGCCATGTCGAGAACCGCAACGTGCTCGTGCGCAAGCTCGGCTCGGGCGACGAGAGAAAGCTCTCTCCCGAGCAGGTCGTCTTCACACAGGAGAGGGCCCGCGGCCTGGTCGAGGAAGAGGGCCGTACGCTGCTGTCGGCCGAGCCCCGGCGCCGGCGAAGTGCGCTGGTCGCGCTGGCCAAGGAGCTGGTTCGTTCGAACCTGGACTTCAACCTGCGGGCAACGGAGGATGGGCGTCAGGCTGCCGAGGCCGGCGTCAAGGACGTAACCATCTCGCTGCGCCAGGGCGAGATCATCGTCCGCGACGGCGACCCGATCAGCGAGCGCCACGTGCTGATTCTCGAGGGCATTCGCCAGCAGCGCCTCGCCGCGAGCCGTGTGGAGGAGTTGCTCGGCGTGGCCGGCGTGTTGTTCCTCCTGATGTTCCTGATCTGGCGTTTCGGAAAGCACAGCCTGCCGCGCTTCCCGCGAGAGCCGAGGGATGCCGCGTTCCTGCTGAGCACGCTCGTTCTCACGGCGGCCCTGACCAGCTTCGCGCTCTTCATCGCCGATGCCGTCGAGCAGAGCACGTGGCTCAGCGGTTTGGTCGAGGCTTCCCCGGGACTTCTCTACTTCGCGATCCCGGTGGCCGCCGCGACCTTGCTCGTCCGCATGGTGCACAACGCGGAGGCAGCGGTCCTGTTCGCGATATTTGTCTCGCTCCTGGCCGGCTTGCAGGTGAACGGCGAGCTCTCCTACACGCTCTACACGCTGGCCGGATCGCTGACGGCTGCCGTCGCGACCTCGCAGATCGCGCAGCGCGGCACCCTTCTACGGGCGGGGATGCGCGTCGGGGTCGCCAACGTGGTCGCGATCCTGGCGCTCGGCTTGCTCGCCGGAAATCCCGCGCCGGGGCCCCTCTTCCTGTCCGCGGTGCTCGGCCTGGCTGCGGGCGGGCTCTCGGGAGTGCTGGTTTCCGGCATGGCGCCGATCGTCGAGACGGT
Organism: Deltaproteobacteria bacterium; assembly: GCA_030624945.1. GTDB lineage: Bacteria > Myxococcota_A > UBA9160 > SZUA-336 > SZUA-336 > JAUXJB01. The sequence goes on from JAUXJB010000121.1 coordinate 1,319, forward strand.
CTTCGCCTACACGACCGACGTCAAGCTGCTCGAACTCGCGAATCGCGAGCAGCCCCTGCTGCGCGACCTGGAGATGCGCGCGCCCGGCACCTACCACCACAGCATGATGGTCGGCCACCTCGCGGAGAAAGCCGCCGAGGCGATCGGGGCCAACGCGCTGCTCGTGAAGGTCGCGGGGTATTACCACGACATCGGAAAAATGCGTAGGCCCCACTTCTTCGTCGAGAACTACTCCCTGCACGGGGGCCAGGACCGTCACGAAAAGCTGGCGCCCTCCATCTCGGCGCGCATCCTCCAGGCCCACGTCAAGGACGGTGTGGAGATGGGCGAGGCGAAGGGCCTGGCTCCGCCCATCATGGAGGGGATCCAGCAGCACCACGGGACCAGCATCATCCGGTTCTTCTACGAGAAGGCCAAGGAAGCCGTCGATCCGGAGAAGGGGGAGCTGGTCGCCGAGCACGACTACCGCTACCCGGGTCCAAAGCCGCAGACGCGGGAGGCGGGGATTCTCATGCTGGCCGACTCGGTCGAGGCCGCTTCGCGAACGCTGGTGGACACGGCGCCCGCGCGCGTGCAGCAGCTTGTCCAACGACTCGTCAACAACTACTTTCGCGATGGCCAGCTCGATGACTGCAGCCTGACGCTACGCGACCTTCACGCGATCGCTCGCAGCTTCATCGACACGCTGAGTGCAATCCGGCACGAGCGGATCGACTATCCCGAGGCGACGGACTCCAGGGGCAAGAAGCTCGAAGAAGGTGCGGATGAAGGTCTGGCTGAACGGCTCGAGCCTGCGCAGACCGATCGACCGGAGCGTCCTCCGGAGGAGAGCGAAGGCGATATTAGGCGCCTTGGGGTGCTCGGCCGCTGAGCTCTCGATCTCGCTCGTCGACGATGAGACCATGGCGCGGCTCGCGGGGCGCTTCGGCCGTGAAGAGCGCCCGACAGACGTGCTGGCATTCTCGCTCGCCGAGGGGCCCGGCGCCCGATTCTCCGGGGACTGTCTCGGGGACGTCGTGCTCTCCGTCGAGACCGCCGAACGCCAGGCCGCAGAGCGGGGCGTCTCGATCGATGCCGAGCTCATGGATCTCGTGATCCACGGGATCCTTCACCTGCTGGGCATGGATCATCGAAACGGACCCGAGACGCGCCGGATGCGAGCGCTCGAGGTACACCTGGTTTGGGAGCTCGGGCGCCTCGCGTAGCGCGCTGGGTGTGGGGTGCTGCGTTCGCGGCGCTGCTCGCACTGTCGTTCCCATTTCGGGCGGGTGAGCTGCGCTTCGACGTCGGGATCTTCACCGGCTGGCTGGTCCTTGCGCCGCTGGCGCTGATGCTCGAGGGGCTGTCTCCGCGTCGCGCATTCCTCTGGACCACGGGCTTTGCAAGCCTGGGCTTTGCAGCGGTGTTGTTCTGGCTCTACGTCGTGGTCGTCGTTCACGGGCGCGCGCCGGCATTGATCGGCGTCGCGGCCGTGATCGGCGTGGCTCTGGCACTCGCGGCGCACGCGGGCCTGGCGGCGGCGCTCGCCCGCTGGCTGGCCCCGTCGGCGGGCAGGGCAGGGCTCCTGGTGCTGCCCGCCGCCTGGGTGGTCTCCGAGCACCTGCGTGGCTTCGACCTCTTCGGGGGCTTCCCCTGGGCCTATCTGGGATACGCAGTTCATGCTGACGGCCCGATCCTCCAGCTGGCGGGGCTCGGGGGCGTGTGGGGATTGTCCTTCTTGCTCGGGCTGGTCGGCGTGCTCCTGAGCCGCGGCTTCTGGAGGGCCGCGGTGATCCTGTTGGCCGTCACACATGCCCTGGGATTCTCCCAGCGCCTGTTCGAGATCGGGTCCGCCGAGCCGGCCCAGACGCCGCTCCGCGTACAGATCGTCCAAGGGAATATCCCCCAGGGCCAGAAATGGGATCCGGAGCTGGCGATGCGGAACTTCGATGCGCACATCCGCCTGTCTCGTCTCCTCGACGAGGGTGGGGCGGATCTGATCCTCTGGCCCGAGTCCGCCGTCCCTATTCTGATCGAGCAGCAGCCCGCCGCTCGCGAAGCCGTCCGGAAGCTCGCCCGGGAGACGGGGGCGGTCGTCGTGCTGGGCGGGGTAGGCCTCGAGTGGCCGCCCCAGGATCGGCGTCCGCTCTACTTCAACAGCGTCTTCGCGGTGAGTTCCTCCGGGGACTTTGTCGATCGCTACGACAAGACGCACCTCGTGCCCTTCGGCGAATACGTTCCCATGCGGCGTGTCCTGGGCTTTCTCTCGGGCTTGGCGACGGGCCTGGCCCAAGGCGACCTGACGCCGGGAGATCGGCCGAGGGTTCTGAAGGGGCTCTCCCTCCGCCATGCCACGTCCGCACTCATTTGTTATGAAGTCATCTATCCCGGCCTCGTGCGTCAGGCGGTACGCGACGGCGCTCGGCTCCTGCTCAACCTCACGAATGACGCGTGGTACGGCAGGACGAGCGCACCACACCAGTTTCTGGCGATTGCGGCGATGCGCTCCGCCGAGCACGGATTGCCGATGCTGCGTGCAGCCAACACCGGGGTGAGTGGGATCATCGATGCGAATGGAGTGGTCGTACATGAGACACCGATCTTCGAGGAGCGGGCGCTCGCGGCCGTGGTCCCCCCGCCGCGAGCGGGGCCGACCCTGTACACGCGCTTCGGCGATTGGGTGGTCTCGATGTGTTGGGGCCTGTTGATTGCGATCGGAGGGATCAGGATTGTCAAAAGACGCGAGCTCGCGGGCTAGGGAAATTCGGGACGAGCTTCAGGCTCTCGGCGAGCGCGCCGCTGAGCTGCGGAGGCATCTTTGACCTCTCGGGCAAGCGCGCTCGAATCGAGGAGCTAGAGAGGGTCGTCTCCGACCCCGCTTTCTGGAAGGATCGCGAGCAGGCCGAGGGCATTCTGCGCGAGAAGCGGCAGCTCGAGCGAGAGCTGGCCTTCTTCGACGAGACCGACCGCATGCTCTCCGACGCCTCGGTGATGCTCGAGCTCGCCACGGAGGAAGGGGACCCGGACGCCATCGAGGAGGCGAGTGCCGGCGTACGAGAGCTCGCGGAGCGCATCGAGGAGGCGGAGCTCCGCCGCCTGCTGCACGGCGAGCACGACCAGAACTCGGCCATCGTATCGATCAATGCGGGCGCGGGGGGGACCGACTCCTGTGACTGGGCGGAGATGCTCCTCCGCATGTACCTGCGCTGGTCCGAGGAGAGCGGTTTCCGAGCCGAGATCCTCGACATCCAGGCCGGCGAGGAGGCGGGCATCAAGAGCGTCACGTTCACCATAGAGGGCGATTACGCCTACGGGTACCTGCGCAGCGAGATCGGGATCCACCGCCTCGTTCGAATCTCGCCGTTCGACGCCCAGCGACGCCGACAGACCAGCTTCGCCTCGTTCTCGATGGTGCCCGACATCGGAGGCGAGGTGGAGGTCAGCATCGATGAGAAGGACCTCCGGATCGATACCTATCGCGCCGGCGGTGCCGGGGGACAGCACGTCAACCGTACCGACTCCGCCGTGCGGATCACGCACCTCCCGACGGGTCTGGTGGTGCAGTGCCAGAACGAGCGCAGCCAGCACAAGAACAAGGCGTCGGCGCTGAAGGTCCTCAAGGCGCGCCTCTACGAGCGCGCCCGGCAAGAGGCCGAGGCCGAGAAGGAGCGGCTGGCCGGAGAGAAGAAGAAGATCGACTTCGGCAGCCAGATCCGCTCGTACACGCTACATCCTTCCCAGAGGGTGAAGGACCACCGGACCGGGCTCGAGATCGGCAACGCGGACAGGGTCCTGGATGGGGGGATCGATCCGATGATCCGGGCGTACCTGCTGGCTGCGGCGGAGGGCTAGGGCGTGGCGACGGAAGCGGAGATTCTGGCGGCCCGCCGCAAGCGCGCGAGTGAGCTGCTGGAGCGCAAGGTCGACCTCTACCCGGCTCGCGTCCCGAAGCCGCTGCAGCAGATCACTGACGTCGTGGCGGCGCACGGCGACAAGGACGAGGCGACCCTGGAGCGCGAGGCCCAGGAGACGACGGTAGCGGGCAGGCTCGTGGGTCTGCGTTCCTTCGGACGAGCTGCGTTTGTCACCTTGCAGGGAGACGGGGCGCGGCTGCAGATCTGGCTGAAGCGCGATCAGGTCGGTCCGGAGCGGTACGACGAGTTCAAGCTCTACGAGACCGGGGACTTCATGTGGGCAAGAG
>JAUXJB010000079.1 GCA_030624945.1 Deltaproteobacteria bacterium
CTACCTGTTCTTCGGGACCGTTCTGGAGAACATCCGCTACGCGGAGCCCGATGCGCCGGCAGACCAGGTCGTGGAGGCGGCCCGCGCGGCAAACGCCCACGACTTCATCTGCAAGCTCACCCACGGCTACGACACGTTGGTCGGGGAGCGGGGACAGACGCTGTCCGGAGGGGAGCGCCAGCGCATCTCGATCGCCAGGGCGATCCTGCACAACCCGCGCATCCTGATCCTCGACGAGGCCACGAGCAGCGTCGATACCGAGACCGAGTGGAAGATCCAGGAGGCGCTGTCCAGGCTCGTCGCGGGACGTACGGTCTTCGCGATCGCGCACCGGCTCTCCACGCTCAGGCGAGCTGACCGCCTGATCGTGATCGACGACGGGCGCATCGTCGAGTCGGGCACACATGCGGAGTTGCTGCGAAACCCACAGGGAACCTACACGAAGCTGCACACGATGCAGATCGAGCTGCACGAGGCCGTGTGAGCGGCCGGAAGGAGCCGGAGATGCTGAGCGCCGAGAAGGACGGAAATCTGCACGAGCGGGGCGCAGGGAGCCAGAGCGAACCCGCGGCCTCCCTGCGCCTCGAGCGGCGCGGCGACGGGAGACTCTGGGCGCTGGATGCCGGGCAGGCGCGGGCCGTCACGGTCTGCCGCTGCTTCCCGTGGTCGCAGCCCGGGCGCTTCATCTCCCTGCGCGACGACGACGAGGAAGTCGCGCTGGTACGCGACCTCGAGGAGCTCGACCCCGGTTCGCGCCAGGCGCTCGAGATCGCGCTGGCGGAGGCGGGCTTCGTGCTCGAGATCGAGGAGCTGCTGGCAATCGACGAGGAGATCGAGATCCGCACCTGGAAGGTCCGGACCTGTACGGGCGAGCGCTCGTTCCAGACCCCGCGGGACGAGTGGCCGCGCGAGGTGCCAGGCGGTGGCCTCATCATCCGGGACGTGGCTGGAGACCTCTTCTACGTCCCCGACCCCGAGGCCCTGGACAGCGCCAGCCAGCGCTTGCTCTGGCCCTTCGTGGACTAGTGTCTCACCAGGTGGACTAGCAACCCGAACCGAGCCGGGCTTCGGCCGGCTCACGCCAAGCACGGACAGCGCCGCCGCGCCTTGCGCCGGCTTACACCTCCACGCCGATCTCTCCGATGCCCGATGGGGGGGGATCCCCGGGGGACTCGCATGCGGACGGTCGCTGGCTCGGGACTGGCTCGCGGAATCGCCCTCTTCCTCACCTTGCTGACGGGTTTCACCGGTCTGGTCTACGAGGTCACCTGGCAGAAGTACCTGGCCGCTCTGCTCGGCTCCGACAGCAAGGCTGTGGCGACCGTGCTCGGCATCTTCCTCGGGGGTCTCGCGGCTGGTTACGGGCTGTTTGGTCGGGTCGCGCGCGGACGCGTGCGTCGCGATCACCCCCGGCTGCTGCTGGTCTACGGGCTGATCGAGGGCGGGATCGGCGTGTACGCGCTCTGCTTCCCGCTGCTGTTTCAGGGCATACAGAGCATCTCGCTCTGGATCCCGCCCGGTCCGCCGGGAGTGTCGTTCGCGATCGACACGTTTCTCTGCACGCTCCTGATCGGTCCACCCGCCGTGCTCATGGGTGGGACCATCCCGCTCCTGACCCAGGCGCTCGCCCGCAACCTCGAGGACGCCACGAGCCTGCACGCGCTCGTGTACGGCTTCAACACCGCGGGCGCGTTCGCAGGTGCACTGTGCGCGGGCTTCTTCCTGATCCCCTGGCTGGGACTCGGGGGTGTGATGGCCTCTATGGCGCTCGTGAACCTCGCCGCCGGCGGAGTCTTCCTCGCTCTCGATCACGCGGCGAGCGAGGGCCGGAGCCCGTCGGATTCGCAGCTCGCCGCGTCTCTCAACGCTCCGGCGGGACTTGCGGTCTGCGCGGCCGTCGCCCTTCTCTCCGGTTTCGCCATGATGACGATTCAGACCATCCTGAATCGCGTCGGTGCACTGGCCCTCGGCGCTTCACAGTTCACGTTCTCGATGGTGGTGGCGACGTTCGTGCTCTGCATCGCTCTGGGCAGCTTCGGCGTCTCCGCATTGCGTCGGATCCCCACGAGCCTGCTACCGGCCTCGCAGTGGCTACTGGTCGCGATCTTGCTCTTGCTCTACCCCTTGATCGCGGACGCGCCGTACTGGGGACACTGGCTGCGCAGCGGCTTCGGCAACGAAGAGCGGAACTTCTACCCCTACTACCTCGCCGTCTTCGCGGGCATCCTGGCCGTCTCTCTGGCTCCACTCGCGCTCTCCGGAGCCACCCTTCCGCTGCTCTTCCACCATCTGCGCCGCACGACGGACGAACTCGGAAGCGCGGCCGGCCGGCTCTACAGCTGGAACACCGTGGGGTCGTTGCTGGGAGCGCTCCTCGGCGGTTACGCCTTCCTGTTCTGGCTGGACCTGCACCAGATCTACTGGCTCGCCACGATCGCGCTGGCGGTGGGGGCCGCACTCATCACGGTCCGGGTCTTTCCGGCGGCGAGAGCCCTGGCGGGCGCGGGGCTGGCGCTCTCGCTGCTCGTCGTCGGGCTCCAGCCCGCCTGGTCGCCCTACAAGCTCTCCGCCGGGCTCTTCCGCAATCGCACGGCGTTGCCGTACTCCCATGAGGGACCGGAGCGCTTCTTTGAAGAGCACCGCAAGCTTCGAACGGGCGACTACGTCGCCTACTACAACGACGATCCATCCGCCTCCGTCGCCGTGTTTCGCTATCCCGATTCGAGCGGTGTGACGGTCACGGCCATCATCAACAACGGCAAGTCGGACGGCAACGTGCCCGGGGACTACATCACCATGTCGATGGCCGGCCTCCTGCCCGCCCTCCTGGCGCGGAGCCCCGAGCGGGCCTTCGTCATCGGCTACGGAACGGGAGTCACCGTTGCCGAGCTCGGGGCACTCGACTCGATCGAAGAGGTGGTCGTCGCCGAGATCTCTGTTGGCGTGATGGAAGCGGCTCCTTACTTCGACTCCTACGCGTGGGCGGCCGGCAGCCCCAAGACCCGGATCATCGTCGGCGACGCCTATCGGGCCCTCCTTCGCAGCCACGGCAACTACGACCTGATCGTGTCCGAGCCGAGCAATCCCTGGGTGACGGGCGTCGAGATGCTCTTCAGCCGCGAGTTCCTCGAGGCCGCACGCGCGCGGCTATCGCCGGGAGGCGTCTACCTGCAGTGGTTCCACACCTACGAGACGGACTCGCGGACCGTCGGCATCGTGCTGAAGACGTTTCGCGAGGTCTTCTCGCAAGTCGCGGTCTGGTACTCACAGCGGGGCGATCTCATGGTTCTCGGGTTCCGCGACCCCGACGTTCGGATCGACCTCGACGAGCTCGAGGCGCGCTGGTCGCGACAGGACTACTCCGAGGCCTTCCGCCGCATCCGGATAGACTCTCTGCCGGAGCTGCTCGCGCACGAGCTTCTGCCCCTGTCCGTCGTGCACGAGGCAGAACTGCCCGACGAGATCCACACCCTCACGCACCCCATCCTGAGTCATCGAGCGGCGCGCGCCTTCTTCGCGCCCCAGAACTCGGCATCGCTACTCGTAGAGCTCACACCGGAGGTGAGGAGGGCCGGGGCGGAGAACTCGCTTCTGCGCCGCTACCACGAACACCGGGGCGGAACGCTCTCGGATACCGATCGCCTGAGCATTCTCGGCGAGACCTGCGCGTACCGTGACGCGCTCTGCGCGACGCTGTTCGCGCACTGGCTGCACGAGGAGCCGGATTCGCCCGTGCTCGCCCAGGCGCTCGCCACCGCTCGGCGCCTGCGAGTCGGGGCCTCCCTCAAACCCCGGATCCTCGACCTCCTGCGTCAGCTCTACGAGGACGGCGAGCTCGTGAGCGACTTCGACGCGGCCGACCGACGCACGATCTACCAGCGCGCGTACCACCACGCCGCCCCCTTCACACGTGAGCCGCGCCAAGCACCACCACCCAGCAGCTGACCACAGCGCGCACCCGGTTCAGCGCAAGCAAGCCGCGCCTGCGGTGCGGCGCGCAGCGAAGGCCGTGGGCCTGAGCGGAGTGCGCGCGGGCTGCGTAGCAGTGCGCGAAGCGAAGCCGTCCGCGCCCGATTTAGCGCAAGGCCTGCAGGGCGCTGGAGAGCTCGGGGAGACCGCCTTGGGCGAAGAAGTGGTCGGCTTGCGGAATGACGTCGACGCGCACGTTGGGCAGGCACGAGAAGAGCTCCGAGAGCTGGTCCGCGGGGGCGAAATCGTCGTGCATACCCGCGAGCACGCGGATCGGTCCCTCGAAGCGCTCGATGTCGAGCGAGCGGATCATCTCGATGGGAGGCGCAACCAGGACCAGATCGGAGAGGCGGTCGTCTCGCAGTGCCAGTCGCAGCGCGATCGCAGCCCCGAACGAGTAGCCGCCGGCCGTGACCGGCGCGCCCACCGTCGCGACGACGTGCTGGATCGCCGCGAGGCAGTCTCGCTCCGCCACTCCGGGATCCAAAGTTGCCACTCCCTGGCTCGCGCCCACTCCGCGCCAGTTGAAGCGCAGGGATGGGCAGCCCATCTGGTAGAGGGCGTAGGCGATCTCGTTCACCACGGGGTTCTCTAAGCTTCCGCCGTAGAGGGGGTGGGGCGGGGCCACGACGGCACCCCGCCCGCTGCCGCTCTGCCACACCCCTTCGAGCACCATTCCCTCGTCCTCGATCGGGACCGCGACCATGAGCTCTCTCCAGGCCATCGCGGCGATCCTAGCACTCAGAGGTGGAGGCAGGTCTCGATCAGGGGGTCGATGGCGAGCGTGCCAAGGCCGAGCTCGGAGGCGATCTCCTCCGCGCTGTAGGTCGCCCCCGTGTTCCAGAGCTCCTTCAGCAGAGCACCCGCTGCGCGCTCGCGCCAGAAGCGCCTTCCGAAGCGCTCGCGCAGAAGCTCCGACAGCTGGGCCTCGAGGCACCAGCCTCTGAGCCTGTCGACACTCGCAAGTGTCGAGCCGGCAGCGATCAGGTAACCCTCCGGCCCCCATCGGCAGCCGGTCGCCTCCTCGAGCTCCGCCTGGTAGAGCGCGGCGAGGCCGCCGGGATCCGCCTCGCCCTCGAGCGAAGCGAGCTCGAGCTCGAAGCGCACCATGGCCGCGCAGCGGCGAAGCATCGCGCAGCGGCGAAGTCGGATGTCGGGGGCATAGCTCTCCGCACGCGCCGCCGGTGGACCCATCGCGATCCACTCCGGATCCGCAAGCCTCGAGCTGAGCAGCGCTCCCCAAGCCTCCTCGAGCGCTGCATCGGCACCGCTGCGCCGCTCGACCGGCAGCTCCGGGGACGTGAACAGGTAGCCGAGTGCGCGACCGGCCTCGTGCAGAAAGCCGGCGTAGGCGGGCACTCCGGGCCGTGGCCAGGCCACCAGAAAGACCTCGTGCGGCGGCCGCGGAGCCGCACAGAACGCGGCCAACTGCTTCCCCACTCGCTCGGCCCGGTCGATCGACAGACCGGGAAGCTGGCCCATGCGAATCGCCATTCCTTCCAGCGTAAAATCCAGCGTAGCCGCGAGCTTTGCCGCGGGGAACAGCGCGTCGTAGTCCGAGAGCCGCTCGACCCGTGCCACGTCTCCGCGGTGCGCCGTCTCGGGGGCTACGCCGATGGCTGCGAGGGCCCTCGGCAAGCCGTCGCGGTACACCGACTCGGTCGCCGCCAAGAGCCGTGTGGCAAATTCTCGCCACATCTCGTAGTCGAGTTTGGGCCGACGCGCCTCGGCCCACGCGCGCGGGCTCGCGTACCCGAGCCCGGCGAGCAACTCGCCGCGCGCGCCGAAGAGCTCTTCGCGCAACGGGTTGAGCTCCGACCAGGCCCGATCGAGCGCGAGCTGGGTTCCGGTTCTCCGGGAGGCCTCCGCCTCCTCGGCTATTGCCGCTTCCCACTCGCGGACGCGCGCTTCCCGGCTCCCGACCCGCGCGCTCTGCCGACGCTCGCGCTCCCACAGCCCGAGCTCAAGCTCGCGCAGGCGACTCGCGAGGCAGGCATCCTGCACGGCATTCCGCAGGCGGCGGAGCCGGTCGCGTGTACTCTCGAAGCTGGCCGCCGCGAGCGCTCGGGTGAGCTCGTCGAGGCCCTCGCCCGAGGTCACGTCGTCGAAGTCCTCGTCGATGCGCGCGAGCTCGGGCGCGGCACGTCGACCGGAACGATACAGAATGAGCTCTCGCTCGCGGGCCTCGAGATACTCCTCGTACCGGCTGCGCACGTCTGTCATCCGCGCGAGATTCTAGGCTACTCTCGCGTCGGCATGTCCGATCGAACGCGCGTCGGTGTCTCGTTGACCGGCTGCAGGCTGCGCCTGTCGGAAATTCGCGGACTCGTGAAAAGGGCCGACGACCTCGGCTATCCGGTGATCCTCGTCGATGGGGACGCCTCGCTCTTGCCGGCGCGGCCCGAATCCCCGATCTACGACTCCACGGCACTGCTCGCTACGGCGCTCACCGACACCCGCCGGGCACGCGTGGGCTCGATCCGACTGCCCGCCTTCTGGAACGCCGTGCTGCTGGCCCGGAGCCTATCCACCTTGCAGGAGATCGGCTCGGGTCGCGCGCTTGCCCTGTTCGGCGTCGGCTCGGGACGCCACGAGCGGCGACTGGACCTGCCGTTGCGTCCGCCCGGCGAACGCGTCGATCAGCTGGACGAGCTCCTCGACGCGCTGCGCCCCCTGTTGGCCGGCGAGAAGATCACGCGTCGAGGTCGCTACGTGCGCTTCTGCGACGTCTCCATTCTGCCCCCGCCCAGCCCGCTTCCCATCATCGTGTCCGCCGCGGGACCGCGTGCGCTGCGCGTGGTCGAGCGGCACGCGGACATCTGGGATGCGAACGTGCCGCCCGTACCCGAGCGCCTTCTCCCCCTGCGCGAGCGGCTGGGGCGGAAGCTCCCGACCTGGATCTGGATCTTCGCGCGACCGGGCGCCGACCTCGAGGGGGCGATCGCGGACTACCGGCGCTACTCGCCCTGGTTCCGCGACCTGCCGGAGCGGACCCTCTCCGACGCCCTGCTATGGGGCGATGCGGAACGCTGCGCCGACCGCCTGGAGGGCCTCGGACAGTCTCTGGGAATCGACATGGCAATCCTGGACCTGGCAGGCCTCGACGAGCCCGCGGCCCGCCGAGCCCTGGAGGCCCTGGCACCAGCAAAGGCCACTGAGATTCCCTAGGTTTTGGATCGCATGAGTGACCGCTATCGCCAGCAG
>JAUXJB010000047.1 GCA_030624945.1 Deltaproteobacteria bacterium
CACCACTCTAGCGTGACCAGAAGGTCGTCCCCGATCTTCCGGCTGGCAACTCTGGCCGGACGATCGGCGCGTTCCAGTCTGTCGACCGCGAGTGGGCCGAGTACCGGCTTCCCCTCGCTCCCGAGCAGCATGGGAGCCAGGAAGAGGTGAAGACGGTCCACCAGCTTGGCCCGAAGAAGTGCGGCCGCGAGCCCCCCGCCTCCCTCGACCAGCAGGTCGTTCACCCCAAGCCGGCCGAGCGCCTTCCAGGCGGCGCGCAGATCGAGGTGGTCGCCCCGCGTCCGGACGTCGATGAGGCGCGCCCCGGCCCGCTCCAGCCGCCCCCGCCTTCTCTTCGACGAGGAGCGAGATGTGAGGATCCAGGCGCTTCCCGGCGGCCCCGCACCGATCAGTTGCGCCTCGGGAGGAGTACGCAGACGCGAATCGATGACGATGCGGGTCGGGCGATGCCGAACGCGCCCACCGCTTCTCTGCGTGAGAGCCGGGTCGTCGGCTGTGGCGGTCCCGGAGCCGATCGCGATCGCGTCTGCGCTTCCTCGCAGGCGGTGGACGAATGCGCGGGCCGGCGCGCCGGTGATCCAGCGCGACTCCCCGCGGGCCGTCGCGATGCGTCCGTCGAGCGTCGAGGCGAGCTTGAGCGTTGTGAAGGGGCGACCGCGCTCGACCCGCGAGAGGAAGCCGGCGTTCAGGCGCCGGCACTCTTGCTCGAGCACACCCACCTCCACTTGCAGGCCGGCGCGCCGCAGCTTGCGAATGCTCCTGCCCGAGGTTCGCGGGTCGGGATCCCGCATGCCCACGACCACGCGCCGGACGCCCGAGGCCAGCACAGCATCCACACACGGCCGGGTGAGACCGGTGTGAGCGCAGGGCTCGAGCGTCACGTAGAGCGTGGCGCCCCGGGCCCCGGCTCCCGCCCGCGCTAGCGCCACGGCCTCGCCGTGGGGGAGGCCCGCCCTGCGGTGGTACCCGCGCGCGATCCCCCGCTTGCCGCGAACAACCACGGAGCCGACCAGGGGATTCGGTGCGGTCTTCCCTCGCGCTCGGGCCGCCAGCCGAACCGCCTCACGCATGAAGGCGACGTCGGCTTCGCGCGGGCTAGCCACCGCGGGCGGGGTCGATCTCGTCGAGCGCGTCCCGGAACTCCTCGATCGTGCGGAAGCCGAGATAGACCGAGCTGAAGCGCAGCCAGGCCACCGGGTCGAGGGCGCGCAGCTCGAGCTGCGCCTCGTCCCCGATGCTCTTGCTCGACACCTCTCGCTCGCCGAGATCCAGGATCGCCCGCTCGACCCGCTGCACCGTCTCCTCGATGGCGTCGGCGCTCACGGGCCGCTTCTCGCACGCCCTCTGCATGCCCCCGATGATCTTGAGCCTGTCGAAGGCCTCCCGCCGACCATCGCGCTTGACCACCATCGGCAGCAGATCCTCGATCCGCTCGTACGTCGTGAAGCGCCGGCCGCACTCCGAGCACTCCCGCCGCCGCCGCTTGACCGGCGCGTCGCGCTGGTTCCGGGCGTCTATTACCTTGGTATCGGGGTGATCACAGAACGGGCACCGCACGGCTTGGCTGCGCCTCCTTAAGCGGGTGGCCTGTACGGGAGGGGAAAGCGCGCGCAGAGCTCCTCGACCGAGCTCTTGATCCGGACGGCCAGCTCCTCGTCATCGGGGCTCTCGAGGACGTCGGCCATCCAATCCGCGATCTGCACCATCTCCGGCTCTCCCATCTTGCGGGTGGTCACGGCCGGCGTGCCGACGCGCAGACCGCTGGTCACCCAGGGAGTGCGCTCCTCGCCGGGAACCGTGCTCTTGGAGGCCGTAAGGCCGGCGCGGTCGAGACGCCTCTGGGCCCGCAGCCCCGACAGGTCCCGGTCGCGAAAGTCGATCACGAACAGGTGGTTGTCGGTGCCCCCAGAGACGAGCTGGAAACCCCGCTCGAGCATACGCGCCGCCATCGCGCGCGCGTTGGCGACGATCTGCTCGGCGTAGGCCTTGAAGTCGGGCCGGCTCGCCTCCTCCAGCGCGACGGCCTTCGCCGCGATCACGTGCTCCAACGGCCCGCCCTGGGAGAACGGGAAGACCCCCCGGTCGATCGCCTCGGCGTGCTCCGAGTCGCAGAGGATGAGGCCGCCCCGCGGGCCGCGCAGCGTCTTGTGGGTGGTCGTCGTGATGACGCCCGCCTGTCCGACCGGCGAAGGGTGCACACCTGCGACGATCAGCCCCGCGATGTGCGCGATGTCGGCGAACAGGACGGCGTCCACCTCGCGGGCGATCTCGCCAAAGGCCTCGAAGTCGATCACGCGCGGGTATGCCGTGTAGCCGCACTGGATCATCTTGGGCCGGTGCCGCTTCGCCAGCTGCCGGACCTGGTCGTAGTCGATCCGCTGATCGCTCTCGGCTACGCCGTAGCGCAGGAACTGGAACAGTTTGCCCGAGAAGTTCACCGGGGACCCGTGGGTCAGGTGTCCGCCGTGATTGAGCTCCATTCCGAGGATCGCGTCCCCGGGCTCGAGCAGTGCGAAGTAGGCCGCCATGTTCGCCGAAGAGCCGGAGTGGGGCTGGACGTTGGCGTGATCCGATCCGAACAGGCGCTTCGCGCGCTCGATCGCGAGGTTCTCGGCGACGTCCACGAACTCGCACCCGCCGTAGTAGCGCTTGCCCGGGTAGCCCTCCGCGTACTTGTTCGTCAGGACGGAACTCATCGCCTCGAGCACCGCCGGAGAGGTGAAGTTCTCACTGGCGATGAGCTCGATGCAGGACTGTTGCCGCTCGACCTCGCCCGCGATCGCTGCGGCGATCTCCGGGTCCACCTCGCGCAGGCTCAGCCCCCTCCCCTCCGCGGCTTCGATCACAGCGCTACTGTTCATCGTAGCGCGCGATGGCGAGGGTTCCGTTGGTACCGCCGAAGCCGAAGGAGTTCGAGAGGGCCACGCGCACGGGAGCCTCTCGCATCTCGTTCGGCACGTAGTCGAGATCGCAGTCGGGATCCGGATCCGTGAGGTTGATCGTCGGCGGGATCTTCCCATCCCGGACCGTCAGCGCCGTGAAGATGGCCTCGATGCCGCCGGCACCGCCGAGCGTGTGTCCGATCATCGACTTGGTGGAAGAGACCGCGAGCTTGTACGCGTGCTCTCCCAGGACCTGACGAATCGCGTAGGTCTCGATCTTGTCGTTGTATTCGGTGCTGGTGCCGTGTGCGTTGATGTAGTCGATGTCGCTGGGAGCCAGGTCGCCATCCTCGATCGCCCTGCGCATCGAGAGCTGTGCACCCACGCCGTCCGCGGGTGGCGCCGTCATGTGGTGAGCGTCGCCCGACATGCCGTAGCCTACGATCTCGGCATGGATCCGCGCGCCGCGGGCGAGCGCGTGCCCCAGGCTCTCGAGCACTACCACGCCGGCGCCCTCGGAGCAGACGAAGCCGTCCCTGCCCTTGTCGAACGGCCGACTGGCGCGTTCGGGGTCGTCGTTTCGGGTCGAGAGCGCCCGCATCGTGGCGAAGCCGGCCAGCCCGATCGGGTTCACGGGGGCCTCGGAGCCGCCGGCGATCATCACGTCGGCGTCTCCACGCTGGATGATGCGCATGGCGTCACCGATTGCGTGCGTCCCCGTCGTGCATGCGGTGACGACACACGAGTTGGGACCTCGAGCTCCGAAACGGATCGAGATCAAGCCGGACGCCATGTTCGCGATCGAGCTCGGCACGAAGAAGGGCGAGATCTTCATCGGTCCCTTCGTGAGCAGCGTCTCGCAGTTCTTGAGCATCGTGAGGAGCCCGGCGATGCCGGAGCCGACGAGGACGCCGGTCCGCTCGGACTCTTCCTCGGTCACCTCGAAGCGCGAGTCCTCCATGGCCTCGACCGCGGCGGCCATCGCGAAGTGCAGGTACGGATCGAGTTGGCGCACCTGCTTCTTCTCCATCACCGTGAGGGGATCGAAGCCCTTGAGCTGGCCCGCGAACTTGACGCTGAAGTCGTCGACCGGAAAGCCCTCGATCGGCGCGATTCCCGAGCTCCCCTTGAGGATGGCGTTCCAGGTCGTGGCCACATCGTTGCCCAGCGGGTTCACGGTTCCCATCCCCGTGATCACCACGCGCTGCAGCTCGATGCTGCCGCTGGTCAGGCGGGGAGCCACTCCTCAGGCTTTCGTCTTTTCATCGACGTAAGTGATGGCGTCTCCAATCGTCTGGATCTTCTCCGCGTCGTCGTCGGAGATCTCGAGGTCGAACTCCTCCTCTAGTGCCATCACCAGCTCGACGATGTCTAGTGAGTCAGCGCCGAGATCGTCGATGAAAGAGGCCTCGGGCACGACCTCGTCGGGAGCCACTCCGAGCTGCTCGACGATGATGTCTCGAACCTTCTCCTCGGCCGCCATTGGATTCCCTCCAGCTCAGTCCAAGCCGCCGTTCACATGTATCACCTGGCCAGTGATATAGCCCGCGTCGTCCGATGCCAAAAAGCGTACCGCGCGCGCCACGTCCTCGACAGTGCCGAGTTCCCCGAGAGGAATCCGCTCGACCATCGCCTCCCTGGCCCGATCGGCCATGTCCGCGGTCATGTCTGTCTCGATGAACCCCGGCGCCACCGCGTTGACGGTGATCCCTCGACTCCCGAGCTCTCGCGCGAGGGAGCGCGTCAGGGCCTCGACGCCGCCCTTGCTCGCCGCGTAGTTCGACTGCCCCGGATTCCCCATGCTCGCGACGACCGATGAGAGGTTGATGATCCGACCGGATCTTGCCCGGAGCATGGGGCGGCTGGCCGCCCGACACACGTTCCAGGTGCCGCGCAGGTTCGTGGCGATCACGTCGTCGAAGTCGGTCGGTTTCATGCGCATGATGAGCTGGTCGCGATTGATTCCGGCGTTGTTGACGACGATGTCCAGACGTCGGAAATCTTGCAGCACCTGGGCCACCAGCGCATCGACGGCCTCCGTATCGCCGACGTCGCACCGCGCGGAGCGAGAGATCCCCCCGCCCTCGTCGATGCGCTTCTGGGTCTCGCGAGCGCCCTCTGGACTGCTCTTGTAGGTGAAGACCACGGTCGCCCCGACGCGAGCCAGCTCGATGGCGATGGCCTGGCCGATCCCACGGG
Organism: Deltaproteobacteria bacterium; assembly: GCA_030624945.1. GTDB lineage: Bacteria > Myxococcota_A > UBA9160 > SZUA-336 > SZUA-336 > JAUXJB01. The sequence continues at coordinate 5,082 of JAUXJB010000047.1, forward strand.
AACCACCGGTTACCAGCACGACCCGGCCGTCCAGCTGCCCGCTCACCGAACGGCCTCGCGCACTCGCTCCAGGGCGCCCTCGACGTCCTGTGCCTTCTCGATGTTGGCGCGCGCGAGTTCCGAGTCGATCCGGGCCGCGAGCCCGGACAGAACCTTGCCGGGACCCACCTCGAGCTGGATCCGGGCGCCGTCTCGAACCAGGCGCTTGACGCAGTCGACCCAGCGAACGGGCGCGCACACCTGCTCGCGGAGTCCCTCGCGGACGTCGTCCGCGCTGCGGTAGGGCTCCGCCGTAACGTTGGAGATGACCGGGACGCGCGGGTCTGCGAGGGGCACCTCTGCCAGGGCCAGGGCCAACCGTTCCATGGCGGGGACCATGAGCTCGCTGTGAAAGGGAGCGGAGACGGGAAGGGTCACCACGCGTCGGGCGCCAGCCTCTCGCAGCCTCTCGCAGGCGACCCTCACCGGGTCGCGCGCCCCTGCGATCACCGTCTGCACGCTGGAGTTGAAGTTGGCGGGGGCCACCACGCCCTCGACCTCCGTACAGATCTGGGCCACGCGATCGCTTTCGAGACCGATGATGGCGGCCATCTCGCCCTCGCCGTTAGGCACCGCTTCCTGCATGAGGGCGCCGCGGTGGCGCACGAGCTTGACCGCGTCGCCGAGAGACAGGCTTTCCGCGGCGACCAGGGCGGAGTATTCGCCAAGGCTGTGGCCGGCAAAGGCTTCGGCGGCGACCGGCAGCCGCGGGAGGATCGCCCGGTAGATCGCGATCGACGCGGTGAGAATCGCGGGCTGGGTCACCTCGGTCTGCTGAAGCTCGGACTCGGGACCCTCGCTGATCAGCTTGGAGAGGGGCCCGCCGAAGGCCTCGTCCGCTTCTTCGAAGACGCGTCTGGCCGCCGGCTCCGCTCGTAGGAACTCCCCGGCCATACCGACCGACTGGGAGCCCTGTCCCGGAAATACGACCGCCAGCATAAGGGGGGAAGGCAGGCCGGGGGACCTACACCTCTTCCTCCTTCGCAACCTCGAAGATCTGCCGCCCCCGGTAATGCCCGCACTCGGGACAGACCCGGTGGGGCAGCTTGTTCGCGCCGCATTGCGGGCACTCCGAGAGGGAAGGTGCGCGCAGGGCGTGGTGCGCCCGTCCCATGTGCGTTCTCGACTTCGACTTCTTCTTCTTCGGCTCGGCCATAGCGACGCGTCCTCGGGAGAGGGCTACCCGCGCCTGCTGCCCAGGAGCTTGGCCAGCCCCGCAAAGGGCCGGTCCACAGGCTCCGGACGGCACGCACAGCGCTCCCTATTGAGATTTTGCCCGCATATCTGACACAGGCCCGCGCAGTCCTCGCGACAGAGCGGCTGCATGGGCCACATCAGTGCCAGAATCTCCAGCACGACGGGCTCGAAGTTTAGCTCGTCGCCGGCGTAGCGCCCGAGCTCCAGATCCTGGGCGTCCAGCTCGATTCCCCCATCCGGTACGACGCTCGGATCCCGGACCGGCTCGAGCAGGAGCTCCAGCCTCTCGTGGAACCGGTGCGGATAGGACTCGACGCAGCGACTGCAAGAGAGCTCCACGCAGCCCGCCAGATCACCGCGGAAGAGCAGGCGCTCGCCCAGGCGATAGCCCTCCATGTCCACGCGGAACGGATCGGAGGCCGGCGCACTCGGAACCTGGAAGATCTTGCGCACTCGCTCCCACCAGGCCTGCGAGGTCTCGAGCAGAAAGCGCCCGGGGGTGTCTCTTACGCTCTCGACGCGAATGCTGAGCTCATCCATGGGACTCTTGATACCGCGAAAAGCCTTTTGACACGCGGACTTGAATGGTGCGTCTGTTTAGATCGCGGGACTCGGGTTGTCAAGCCGGCGCTGCGGACCGCGGGCGCTAGAATGCGGCGGCATGGGTGTCGTTACGCGCTACGCCCCGAGCCCGACCGGCGCTCTGCACATCGGCGGTGCGCGCACCGCCCTATTCAGCTGGGCATTCGCCCGCCACCACGGCGGCCGCTTCCTCCTCCGCTTCGAGGACACGGATCGCGAGCGATCGACCAGCGAATCGGAGGCAGCCGTCCTGGAAGCCCTCGACTGGCTCGGGATCGACTACGACCTGCTCCCCGGCTCCGACGGGATCCCGCGCCAGAGTGAGCGCAGCGAGAAGTACCACGGCGCGAGCGCGCGCCTGCTCGATCGAGGCCACGCCTACCGCTGCACCTGTACGCTGGAGCAGGTCGAGGCCATGCGCGAGCGTGCGCGAGCGGAGGGTCGAAACCCCGGGTACGACCGGAGCTGCCGCAACAAGGGAATCGGGCCGGAGTCCCCCGAGCCCTTCTGCGTGCGACTCAGGATTCCCGACGGGGCCGACCCCGTCCGCTGGGACGACCTCATCGCGGGCCCCAGCGGCATCGACATCTCCCAGCTCGATGATTTCGTCATCGCCCGAGCCGACGGAAGCGCCATCTACCACCTGGCCGTGGTCGTGGACGATCACGAAATGGGCGTAAGCCACGTGATCCGCGGCCGCGAGCACCTGTCGAGCACACCGCGCCAGCTGCTCCTCTATCGGGCACTCGAGTGGGAGCCCCCTCTCTTCGCCCACGTACCGCTGCTCGTGGAGCCGAGCGGCAAGAAGCTCTCCAAGCGCATGGCGGCCGCCTCGGTCCAGAGCTACCGCGACAGAGGTTTCACGCCGGAGGCCGTTCTCAACTACCTCATTCGTCTGGGTTGGGGCCACGGCGATCGCGAGATCCTGAGCGCGACCGAGATGATCGAGCTCTTCGACCTGGAGGGCGTGGGACGCAGCCCATCCCAGGTACACGACGACAAGCTCACCTGGCTCAACCAGCAGTATCTGCGGACCCTGCCGGCGGACCGGCTTCTGGCTTACCTGCGCCCGTTTCTCGAGGCGCAGCTGGGCGCCACCCCGGAGCTGGACGAGGGGTTCCTGGCCCTCGTCGAGCTACTGCGCGAGCGCAGCAAGACCCTCGAGGAGATGGCGCGACTCGCGAGCTTCTACTGGGTCGACCAGGTCGAGTACGAGGCCAAGGCAGCGAGGAAATTCTTGAAGCCCGAGCTGGCCGCGCCACTCACCGATCTGAGCGACGCCTTCAACGAGCTCGCTCGCTGGGACACTGACGCGCTGCGTCAAGCTTTTGACGATGTGCTCGATGAGCACGGGCTGAAGCTCGGCACCCTGGCGCAGGCCGTGCGTGTGGCGATCACCGGTTCCTCGGCGAGTCCCGGAATCTTCGAGACTCTCGAGCTGCTGGGACGCGAGCGGAGCCTGGCCAGGTTGGCGGCGGCCCTCGAACACATCCAGGCTGCTGATTGAAGATCCGTCCGGGGTGCCTATATTGGCCCCCTCGCTGGCGGGTCGTCTAACGGTAGGACTCAGGATTCTGGTTCCTGCTATCGGGGTTCGAATCCCTGCCCGCCAGCCACCCGCGCCTCGGGGCGAGACGGGGACCTCGAGTTTTTTGGTTTGCAATTGAAGTATTGCGCGCCGGATTGCGTCTTAACTTCCGTACAAACAAGCACCCCAGCTGGGGCCCGCGATGCGAAGGAGGAACTTCCCTCCGAGCATCAGAGTCTTCCAGAGATCTGTCTCCCTCCCTCTGATGCTCCCCTCCTGACTCGCGGGCCCCTTTTGGCGTTCTCGGGCTGAGAGCCCCCACCGGAGAGCTCCCGCAAGTCAGCGGAACCGTTTGCCAGAGCGGGATCCTAATAGGCGAGCGTGACGCCCGTGCACTCGCCCAGGCGGCGCTTGAAGGTAAAGCGCGCGGGCTGGTAGACCAGGCTCTCGGTCACGCTGCGGAAGTCCTTCTTGACGGTCACGTAGGCGAAGGGCGCGGCGGCCAGATAGATCGCGGTTCCCATAGTCAGGGCGAGGAGGGAGAGAGGTCGGAGGACGATCAGGTCGAAGGTCTTGGGGTAGTCGCAGCTGTCGAAGGAGTCGTTCATACCCGCCTGAGCCGCTCCGGGACTCAATCCAAGCACCGCAACCATGGCGAGTGCGGCAGTCAGAGTACGAGCGAATCTGAGCATGGGCTTCTCCCTTCCCGGGCCACGTCGATACGGACTGCCATAGGCATCGGGACCCCCCGTAGCGAACTTGACGGCGTCGGGCCCGAGACGCGCAGCCCTCCACGGAGCCGCTAGCGTCCGGGCAGCAGAGCTCCCGCCCGGTACACGGCTCTCGGGCACAGATCGGCGTCCAGCAGCAGGAGGTCGGCATCGAAGCCCGGTGCCACGCAACCCTTCCGCTGGCCCAGCCCAAGGATCCCGGCGGGAGTGGCCGTCGCCATGCGTACGGCGTCTGCGAGCGGCAGCTGGGCCGAACGGACGGCCTCGCGGAGGGCCGTGACCAGCGGAATCACACTGCCGGCCAGGCCACCTGCAGCGGTGGCGTACCCCTCGGCGTGGACCTCCGCTTCCAGTCCTCCCATCCGATAGCGACCCGGCGGCAG
>JAUXJB010000205.1 GCA_030624945.1 Deltaproteobacteria bacterium
CCGGGACCTCGAGCGCGAGCTCGTGCGAGTCCGCGCGCAGGACCCGGCCGATGGCTCGCCTCAAAGTGCCGACCCGAGCAGCAGCGCATCCTCGCCGTCCGCGTAGTACTTCGCGCGCCGGCCCAGCACGAATCCCTTCACGCCGCCCCTGGAGTCACGAGCGGCCACGGCCCGGCAGATCCCCTGCTCGAGCGCCTGCCGGAGTGCCACTTCGGACCAGGCCTCCGGGAGAGCCCGGCCGACCACCTGTGCGAAGCCGCGGGCGTCCGCCGGATGGGCTTGGCCGATCTCACATCGCATCCCGCTGCTTCCCGACCTCCACGCCGAGGCTGCGCAGCTTTCGCGAGAGGCTCTCTCGAGCCAGACCCACAACCGCCGCCGTGCGCGAGATGTTCCACCCGTTCGCCCGCAGCTTCTCCACCAAGTAGTGGCGCTCGAAGGCCTGCCGGGCCTCCGACAGCCGCTCGGAGGCGAGTCTGAGCGTCGGCATCTCCCGGGGCGGTGCCAGGAGATGGGCCGGGAGGTGTTCCACCTCGATCACGTCCCCGGCCGTCATCAGTACGAGCCGCTCGACGATGTTCTTCAGCTCGCGCACGTTCCCCGGCCAGGCGAAGGCGACGAGCTTCTCGAGCGTGGCGTCCGAGACGCGTTTCGTGGGGCTACCGGACTCGGCCGAAAAGCGCACGAGGAAGCCCTGGGTCAGCTCGGGAATATCGGCCCGTCTCTCCCGCAGCGGCGGCACGTGAAAGGGGATCACGTTCAGCCGGTAAAAAAGATCCTCGCGAAATCGCCCCTCGCTCATCTCGCGCTGCAGGTCCTTGTTCGTGGCGGCGATCACGCGCACGTTGACCTCGATCTGGGCTGTTCCGCCGACCCGCTCGAAGCGATGCTCCTCGAGGATGCGGAGGATCTTGGCCTGCGTCATCAGGCTCATGTCTCCAATCTCGTCGAAGAAGAGCGTCCCTCCATCGGCCAGCTCGAAACGTCCCCGCTTCAGCTGGATGGCCCCCGTGAAGGCCCCCCTTTCGTGGCCGAAGAGCTCGCTTTCGATCAGCTCTTCGGGGATGGCGGCCGAGTTCACCGCCACGAACGCTCGATCGGAGCGCCTGGAACGCAGGTGGATCTGGCGCGCGACGAGCTCCTTGCCGGTACCGTTCTCCCCCGTGATCAGGATCCAGCCCTCCGTCGGAGCCGCGATCGCGATCTGTTCCTTCAGGTTTCGCATGATCTCGCAGTTGCCGACGATCTCCGTGGTCGCGAGAACGGCCCCGCGCAGCTCGCGATTCTCCAGGGCCAGGCGCCCGCGCTCGAGCGCGTGATCGATGCAGAGCAAGAGCTTGTCGTAGGAGAGGGGCTTCTCCAGAAAGTCGTAGGCACCGAGCTTGGTGGCGCGCACGGCCGTCTCGATGGTGCCGTGTCCGGACATCATCACCACCGGCAGCCCGGGGAACCTCTGGCGCACCTCACCGAGGATGTCGACGCCGTCGCGACCCGGCATCGCCACGTCGAGCAGAACGAGATCGGGCGCGTCCGACTCGATCTGGGCCAGGGCCGCGGGACCATCGGCCGCGGCCATGGCCGCGTAGCCCTCATCGGTGAGGATGTCGCTCACGGAGCGGCGAATCCCCTCCTCGTCGTCCACGATCAGGATCTTGCTCACGGCGCAGAGCTCCGATTCATAGGCAGCTCGACGATCACGCGCGTGCCGCGCGGCCGATTCGAGCGCACGCGAATGGTACCGGAGTGATCGGAGACGATCCGGCTGACGATGGCGAGTCCGAGACCCGAGCCGCGGGTCTTCGTCGAGAAATAGGGCTCGAAGAGTTGCCCGCGATCCTCCGCGGGAATCCCGCAGCCGGTGTCGGCCACCTCGAGCTGGACCGTGCCCACGGCCCTATCGAGGCGGGTGGAAACGCGGATCTCGCGCGCCCCGCCTGCGACCTCATCGATCGCGGCCATGGCGTTGTCGAGCAGGTTCAGGATCACGCGCTTGATCTGCTCCCGATCCAGATCAAAGGGCGGGAGGTCGGACGCGAGGTCGGTCTCGAAACGGATCGACCGCCGCCCGCGATACATCGAGACCGTGTCGGCGACGACCTTGTTGAGGTCGGTCGGGGTCGGGTCCGTTGCCGGCAGGCGCGCGAAGTTCGAGAACTCCGACAGCAGGTTCTTCATCGCGCCGACCTCGTTGGTGATCGCCTCCGTACACTCCACGAGCATCTGCTCGGACTCGGCATCGGGCAGTTGGCCGCCGAGCTTGCGCCGTAGGCGCTGCGCGGACAGCTGAATCGGCGTCAGCGGGTTCTTGATCTCGTGCGCGATGCGCCGGGCGATCTCGCGCCAGGCGGCCATGCGCTGGACCTTGACGATCTCCGTGACGTCGTCGATCACCACCACGAAGCCGGCGGCTGCGCCCTCGAGATCCTGAATCCGCGAGACCGTCCAGTTGAGGGTACGCAGCTCATCGCCGACCGCGATCCCCAGCTCCCGGCGGACCGTCTGGTAGGCGCCCGCACCGAGGCGCCGCTGCAGGCTGTTCACCGTGTCGAGGGCCTCGCCTTCGATCAGCTCTCCGATCTTGTGGCCGACGCAGTCCGTACGCGTAATCCCGAGCAGCCGAACCGCCGAGGGGTTGATCGTGAGCACCGTGCCGTCGGGATCGAGCGAGAGCACCCCGGCGGCGACGCTGCGGAGGATGATCTCCATCTGGGCGCGGCGGCGCTCCAGATCCTCCCGGCTCCGGGAGAGATCCGTGGCCATCCCGTTGAACGCGCTCATCAGCTGCGCGAGCTCGTCGTCGCCGCTGGCCTCCAGACGAACATCGAGATTCCCGGCCGCTACCTCGGCGGTCGCTTCCGCCAGGCGCTGGATCGGATCCGTCACCTGCTTTGCCAGCCTGAAGCCGAGCCACGTAGCGAACAGGAGCGAGAGCAGCGTGATCATGGCGAGCAGCAGCAACATGCTCGCCTGGAACGTGCCCTCGCTCGGCTGAAGCGCCTGGTAGGCATCGATGGCCTTCTGGATCGCGGCCACCCGCGTGCCGATCATGCGGGGAACGAAACGGTTGACGACGACGACCCCGACGATGTCGGACCGGTTGAACGTGGAATGGACGGGAACGACCGCGCGGATCAGCTCGCCCTGCCCCGCCTCCTGTTTCAGCGTGTTCGAGACGCCCTCCAGGCCGGCGGCGATGAAGCTCGAATCCGGCGCCTCGAAGGCGACCACGGCAACCTCGGGGTGGATCGCCGTCGCCAGCTCCTCGTGCTGCGCGCTGAACACCTCGACGACGCCCAGGTTGTACTCGCTCTGCTTGGATACCGTAAAAGCGCGCAGATCCTCGAGCGAGTCCTCGCGCAGCAGCCTCCGCTCCTCGATCTCGCCCGCGATCCGGCGCGCGAAGTAGAGCGCGCGACTCTCGGCTTCCGAGTAATAGGCGTCGGCCACCTCGAGCGATTGACCGAGGCCCTCCGACAGCTCCAGCTCGTACCAGACGTTGATGGCGCGCGAGACGACGAACGCCGAGAGCGCGAAGA
>JAUXJB010000062.1 GCA_030624945.1 Deltaproteobacteria bacterium
CTCGCACATCGGTATCGACGCGGTCGTCAGCCCGCACCTCGCCGCGGTCTCGGCGATCCTCCACTTCATCCGCAAGGGCAAGGTCGTTTCGGTCACCGACGTGGGCGAAGCGGATGCCGAGGCGCTCGAGATCATCGCGCTCGAGACATCGGAGCTGGTCGGCAAGCCCCTGCGCGAGGCGAACATCAAGGACGCGATCGTAGGCGCCATCGTTCGCGGGGAAGAGGTGCGGATTCCGTTCGGAGACGACGTGATCGAGGTTGGGGACCACGTGGTGATCTTCGCCCTGAAGAGCGCGATCCCACGGCTCGAGCGCCAGATGATGGTTCAGCTCCGGTACTTCTGACGTGCGTGCGGCCACGGCAGCATTGCTGACTGCGGGGCTCGCCCTCGCCTGCGGCTACCAGATCGTGAGCGGAACCAGGGTCTTCGGACAGGACGTCCAGCAGCTCGAGATCCAGATGTTCGAGAACCGTAGCGACGAGCCCGGTCTGGAGTGGATGATCGGCGAGGCGCTGATGGAGGAGTTCCTGCGGCGGGGCCAGCTCCACACCGTCCACTCCGGCGAGACGACGACGTCTCAGGTCGTGCTGCGCGGCGTCGTCCAGCAAGTGGCCGTACGTCCCAGCGCTTTCTCGTCCGTGGCGATCTCGGTGGAGGACTCGATCGAGGTGACCGTCGACGTGAATGTGCGGCGCGTCGATACCGGCGACGTCGTCTGGCAGCGCGTCGGATTGGTCGCGCGCGAGCAGTTCCTCTCCAGCCCCGACCCCCTCGTGCACGAGACCAACAAGGAGATGGCGTTGCTCCGCGTGTCGACGCTGATCGCCGAGAGCGTTCACGATGGCCTCTTCCGGTACTGAGGCGCTCGCCCCGCCCGTGGTTCTTCTGGTCGGGTCCGAGGCGACGCTGCGTGCTGCCGCGCTGGCCGAGCTCCGCGAGCGGGTTCTCGCGGGAGGCCCACCCGACTTCAACGAAGACCGCTTCGACCTGGCGGCTGGGGGCACCGATCCGAGCGAGATCCTGCTGGCGGCGCGCACGCTCCCGGTAATGGCGCCGCTTCGGCTGGTCCACGTTCGCGGAGTCGGTGACCGTAGGGCGGCGAGATTCCTCGACAATCAGCTTCCGGAGTACCTCCAGGACCCCGTGCCGACCACGTGCCTGGTGCTCGAGGCCGAGCGAGTCGACAAGCGCCAGAGGTGGGTGAAACAGGTCGCCAAGATCGGTGAACTTCGCGACTGCAAGGGGCCGAGCCGCCCCGCCGAGCTGCGCGGCTGGATCGAGTCGCGCCTCGCCAGCAGCGGCAAGAGAGCGGGTAGCGGCGCCACGGCGGCGTTGCTGGACGCTGTCGGCTCCGATCTGGATCGTCTGGCGATGGAGATCGACAAGCTCTGCCTCTTCGTGGGTGAGCGCGCGGAGGTGAGCGCGGACGATGTTGCCGAGGTCACGGGCGACCTGCGACCTCGCGCGCTCTACGAGCTAACCGACGCGATCGGGGCGCGCCAGCTCCCGGCCGCGTTGAGGCTCGCGAACCAGCTCTTCGACCAGGGCGACATGCCTCTGGCAATGCTCGGCGCCCTGGCCAACCACTTCCGGCGTCTGCTCCGCGCACGCGAGTGCCGGCCGCTGGAAGCGCGGGAGGTACAGCGCCGGCTGGCGATCCATCCCTACGCCGCGCGCAAGCTGGTCGAGCAGGCTCGGCGTTTCGACCTGCGGCGTCTGCGAGGGTGCCTGGCCGCAGTGCGTCGGGCGGACGAGGCGCTCAAAGGCGGGAGCTCGCTGCCTCCGCGTCTGGCGATCGAACGCCTCGTGCTGGCGGTCTGCGCCTGAGGCGGGGGCTATCCTGCGCGCTGGAGCAGCTTCTGGAGCCGGGAAACCGTACGAGAGACCGTGCGCTCATGCACGGCGCCCTTGGACAGCGCCCTGCGCAGGAGACGCTCGGCGTCGTGACAGTACTTCGCGAGGTCCTCCGCGCTCTCCGGGGCCGCGCGACGCGCTCTGCGAAGCGCGGAGCGCACGGTCGAGCGGTAGTGGCGGTTGCGCGCGTAGCGTTTCAGCGACTGCCGGTGCCGTTTCTTCGCGGACGCGTGTTGGGCCATGAGTTCCTCCGGGCCCGACGGTAGTTACCCCGGCCCCGGGCCGGTGTCAACGGAGGGGGACCGTGTAGTCCGCTCGGCGGGCGTGGTGGCTGGAGCCACCCTGGCGAGCCGCGTGCTGGGCCTGGCCCGAGACGTGGTGGTGGCCAACCTGTTCGCGGCCGCCGCCACCGACGCGTTCTTCGTCGCCTTCATGATCCCCAACCTCCTGCGACGCCTGGTCGGAGAGGGTTCGCTCACGGTCTCCTTCGTACCGGTCTTCTCGAGCTGGCTGCAGCGCTCCCGCGAGGCCGCCCGGCAGGTGTTCGGCGCCGTGTGGACGCTCGGGTTTGTCGTGGGTCTCGTGATCGCGCTGGCCGGGATCCTCCTCGCCGACCCGCTCGTGAGCCTCTTCGCGCCCGGATTTCAGCTCGAGGAGGGGAAGAGCGAGCTCGCGGCGAGCCTGCTCAGACTCTGCTTCCCCTACATCCTGGCGATGATCCTGCTCTCCGTGGCGATGGGAGCGCTCAACAGCCTTGGCCACTTCCTGGCTCCCGCCATCGCGCCCGTGGCCCTCAACGTCTGTCTCATCGCGGCGGCCTTCGCAGGTGTCGCGTTCCTCGGCAGCCCGATCCTGGCCCTCGGTGTGGCCGTGATCGTCGCCGGGATCGTCCAGGTGATGATGCAGCTGCCCGCGCTCCGCGCGCGCGGTATGGCGCCTCGCGTCGTCTGGAACCTTCGCCATCCGGCCGTGCGCTCGATCGGAGTCCTGATGCTTCCGGCGGTGCTGGGAGCGTCGGTCTTTCAGCTGAACCTGCTGCTCTCCCGCTTTCTCGCGTCCTTTCTCGGGGACGGCGCGATCTCGTATCTGTACTACGCCTCGCGCTTGCTGGAGCTGCCGCTGGGAATCTTCGTGTTCGCGCTGGGGACCGCGAGCTTGCCCACTTTCTCGAGGCAGATCTCCGCCGGAGATCGCCCGGGGCTGCAGCGCACGTTCTCGACGACGCTGGGCACCCTCCTCGCTCTGGCGCTGCCGTCGTCCATCGGACTCGCCATGCTCTGCGAGCCGATTTTCGCGGTCTTCTTCGGGCTCAACTCGGAGACATTCGGGCTCGCTGCCGTCGAGGCGTCCTCCGCGGCTCTCTTCTACTACGCCTTCGGGCTGGTGCCGATCGCGCTGACGCGGATATACACCAATCTATGTATCGCCCACGAGAACACGGCGACGGGGGCTCGAGGCGCGGTCTTTGGGCTGGTGGTGAACGCGGCAGCTTCGCTGGTCCTGATCGGTCCGCTGCCCGCGGGTCCGCTGCCGGATTGGTTCACGACCGTTCAACAACGCATGGTGGTCGCCGACCTCGGCTTCGTCGGTCTCGCCGTCGCCAATACGATCGCGGCCACGGCCAACTGCGCCTACGTCGTGTGGTCGGCGCGCCGACTGTACGGAAGCCAGGTGAGGCGCGCGGATCTCGTAGGGCTGCTCAAGGTCGTCGGCGGGGCAGGCGTACTCATCGCCGTGCTGCACCTGGCGGATGCGATCCTGCCGATACCCCTCGAGGCCTCTTTGGCTTCGCTGGCGACCCTGGCGCTGCATCTCTTCCTGGGCGTAGCTGGCTACGGCATGGCGCTTCACCTCCTGGGAAGCAGCCAGCTGCAGCTTCTGCGCGATTTGCTGCGTCGGCGGGGTCTTTCGGATCGCTGATTCCCCCTTCAGTGGCCGAAAGGCGCGTCCGAACTAAGGGAGAGCGGGTCGGGTGTGCCGACCGAGGGGACGGTGTGCGTTCACCAAGGGGCGTGTGGGGATCTGCGTGGGGCGCTGCGCTGCTGGCCTCCACCCTGGTGTGCGGTAGCGCGCGCGCGGAGCTCGATCGCGCCGATCCTCTCCTGGTCCCCTCGGGTCCGCTCCCGGTGCCCGAAGACTCGGCCGGGCTGCCCCTGGGCGACAGGCTGCAGGCGGCGGAGACCGTCCTCCGCGGGCGCGGCTTCCGCGAGATGCCGGTCCTGGCCTGGGCCGCCCTGGAGGCCGCCAAGGACGGCACTCGACCGAACTTCATAGAGAAGGCGCTGCGACTCGCTCCCAGGACGCCCGGAGTCCTCTTCGAGGCCGCTCGCCAGAGCGGAGGGGCCGGGGCCTACGGGAAGGCCGTGCTCGCGCTCCTGGCGAGCTTCCCCGGGATGATCTGGCTTCTCTCGACGCTCGGCGTCGCGCTGGGCCTCGGAGTGCTTGTGGCGACGGCAATCGTCGTTTCGATCGGCTACGGGCGGACTCTCGCGCTGCATGGCCACGAGCTGGGGCACTTCACCGATTCGATCGACCCCCCCAGCTGGCCCGGAATGCTGCTCGGCATCAGCGCCCTCGCCATGTTGCCGCTCTTTGGAATGGGTCCGCTGGTCATCCTCGCCGTCGCGGGCATGCTCGCGGCACTCCGGCTGCCGCGCCGCGCCTCTCTGGCGGTCGCAGCGTCGATGGCGGCTCTGTGCCTGTGCGCCGGGCCTCTCCTCGACGCTTGGTCCAAGATCTCCGCGGTGCAGGGCCAAGGGGACACGTTGCTCGCCGTGTGGCGCGTGGAACGGGGGCTGCCGCTGCCGGGCGACGAGGCAAAGCTCTCGCTGGCTGCCGAACGCGCTCCCGACGACCTCCTGCCGCGACTCGGACTGGCCACGATGTTCGTGCGCCGGGGAGATCTCGAGGCGACGGAACGGATCCTGGCCAACGTGCCGACGAGCGCACCGGCGGCCCTGCGCTCCCAGGCGTTCAACGTCTTGGGCAGCGTTCAGCTGGCCCGAGGGGAAGTCAAGAAGGCCGTCGAGTGGCTCGAAGACGCCCGAGCTGCCGAGGAGTCGGCTGCTGTCCTCTACAACCTGTCGCAAGCCTACGGTCGTGCGCTGCGCCTCGAGGAGCACTCGGCTCTCTTCATCGCCGCACGTGAACGGGACGCCGAACTCATCCACGAGCATACCCAGATCGGGGGCACCACCTTCCACTCCTACCTCATCCAGCCGCGCATACCGCTCTCCTCTTTCCTGGCGGCAGCGCTGGCCCCCAGCACGCAGGCCGCAGACCTCGCCCGGAACGTGCGTATCTGGACCCTGGGGAGGCGAGCACCGGCCTGGAGCTGGGTGCTCCTGCCCGTCTTCGGACTGGCCGGTGTCGTGGCCAGGCGCAAGGGGATTACCCGCTGCAAGCGCTGCGCGAAGGTGATCTGCACGGCCTGCTCGCCGGACGCGGCGGCAGACATCTGCGTCACCTGTGAGCGCCTGCGCTCGAACGCCGGAGCGAGCGATCCCCGGCTGAGACGCGCTCAGCTCGATCTCGACCGAGCTCGGCGGCGCCGTCTCAGGCTCGGCCTGTTTGGCGCCGGGATGGTGCTCCCGGGCCTGCCGGCGGTCTTCGATGGCCAGGTCATGAGCGGCTATCTGAGAATCGCCGCCGTCGGTACGGCGGTGGCCCTGCTGACGCTGGTGCCGCGACTGCCGGGCCCCTGGGAGGTCGGGAATCTAGGCGTGGCGCTCCCGAACGTGTTTGGCTTTGGGCTGCTGATACCGCTCTACGCGCTCGGCCTGTGGGCGGCCTTCCTGCGCCTGCGGACCAGGAAGCTGGGCGCATGAGTCTGCGCGGGATTCTCAGCGACTTCGGTTCCGCCGACGTCTTTCAGCTGATCGCGCAGCAGGCAAAGACGGGAAGGCTCGAGATCGAGCGCGCCGGGCGCGTTCTGGAGGTGTTGTTCATCGAGGGTTCGGTGCTGCGGGCCCGGCCGGCCGAGATCCGGCCCGACGGGGCTCTCGCCACCGTGTTGCTGCGCTCCGGAGCGATCTCGGAGCACACGCTGGACGAGGCGTGGCGGCTGCAGGCGGAGACGCTCGATCCGTTGCCCGAGCTGCTCGTCTCCCGCGGCATGATCACGCAAGAGGAGATCGATCAGCTACAGCGCCTCATCAATGACGAGACCATCTTCGAGCTCTTCCTCTGGGACGAGGGGAAGTTCGCTTTCGAGCCTTGCGAGGTGGAGCCCGGTCGGAACGAGACCCCTGTACGGGCCGAGATGGTGCTCCTGGACGCGTTGCGAATGCGCGACGAGTGGGGCCCGATGCAGCGGGAGCTCAAAGACCTCACCCTGGTGATGACTCAGGAGGTGGATCTGGAGGAGTTCCGGGCCAGGCGGGACGAGTTCGAAGGCGATGGCCTGGATCCCAAGGCTCTGGAAAAGCTGTTCACCCTCGCGAACGGTCGGGCTACGGCGCGGCGGGTCATCGATCTATCGCGGCTTGGAACCTTCGAGGGCGCGCGCGGCCTGCGAGCCCTGATGCGCGCGGGCGTCGTCTCGGGAGAGGCGCGACGGGCTACGGATTCCGCTGCCGTCAGGGTCCGTCCCACCGCCTCTCGCCCGATGCTGGCCTACGCGGTGCTCGGGCTGTGTGCAGCATTTGCGGTGCTCCTGCTACAGCTGCGACCCGAGCGTCTGGTCGACTACCCCGTGCCGGTGGCATCGCTGGCAGACACCCGCGCCTCTGCCGCGACTCAGCGGCTCCGGGTGGCTCTGGAGGCCCATCGCTGGGCCGAGGGGGGCTATCCTGCGTCCCTGGCCGCGCTGGGGGGTGGCCTTCGGAAGCTCTTGGCGACCGTTCCCCTGGATCAGTACAGTTATGAGCGCTCTGAGGACGGCTACAGGCTGACCCGGCGCCTGGACTGAGCCGGGAGGGGCCCGGAACCTCGGGGCTTGCCCCGAGGGGCGACGGGCTTCGAAGGGTGCCTGCAAATAACCATGAGGGCCACTTGTCGGACGACGAGCCGCTCATACTAGAGGACAACGCGATCGCGCAGCTGCTCTACGGAGAGAGCGACCGCTTTCTGCGGGCGATCGAGGCGGAGGTCGGCGTCCAGATCCAGGCGCGGGGAAACCGCGTCCGCGTGAAGGGCGGGAATCTCGAGCGGAAGGTCGCCAAGCGTGTCCTCGAGGATCTCTACGACATGGTGGCCTCCGGGCTTGCCATCGACGAGAGCGATGTCTGCCAGGTCGCCAGACTGGCCAAGGGCGGTGGCTCGCCCGCCGCCAGGGCGGTGATCGACGGCGAGGCGATCGAGGTGGGCCGGCGCAAGCGCATCGTCCCGCGTACCGAGAACCAGCGCCGCTACGTCCAGGCGATTCGCTCGCACGACCTCACGTTCGGAATCGGCCCGGCGGGAACGGGGAAGACCTACCTGGCCATGGCGATGGCAGTCTCGGCGCTGCGTCGGCGCGAGGTCGCCCGGATCATTCTGACGCGCCCCGCCGTCGAGGCCGGCGAGAGGCTCGGCTACCTGCCCGGGACCATCTTCGACAAGATCGACCCCTACCTGCGACCTCTCTCCGACGCCCTCCACGACATGATGGAATCCGAGGAGGTCGCACGCCGCATGGAGCGCGGGATCATCGAGGTCGCACCTCTGGCCTACATGCGAGGGCGCACGCTGAACGACGCTTTCATCATCCTCGACGAGGCGCAGAACACCACGCACGAGCAGATGTGGATGTTCCTGACGCGCATGGGGTTCGAGTCCAGAGCGGTGATCAACGGCGATGTCTCCCAGACAGATCTGCCGCGGGGCATTACGTCCGGCCTGATCGAGGCGCGGCGCCTGGTCGCCGATGTCCCCGGTATCTGCTTCGTGCAGTTCGACGACAAGGACGTCGTCCGCCATCCGCTCGTGCAGGAGATCATCAAGGCGTACGAGCGCGCGGAGTCGGACGAGTAGGGGGGCGAGCGTGGCCAAGAACACCACCAGGAATGGTCGGTTCGCTCTGCTCGGGGGCAAGCGCAACCTCGGGCTGATCGCGGCCGGGGTCGGCGCGAGCCTGCTCCTCTCGGCGCTGCTGACGCTGAGTCTGCTGCCGGATCCCGGTGTCCCCTCCGGCGTGCGTACCGCCCAGGTCGGAGATATTTCCGACCGCGACTACAAGGCGCCCACGGCGATCACCATCCTCGACGAGGAGGCGACCGAGCAGCTGCATCGCGAGGCGGTGGAGAACGCCCCGGTCGTGTACGACTTCGACGAGGGCCGGCTCGCGACGCTGACGGAGCGCCTGGGGATCGCGTTCGACGCGGCGCGCGA
>JAUXJB010000037.1 GCA_030624945.1 Deltaproteobacteria bacterium
GCGATCAGGTTGACGACCGTCGTCTTCCCGCCGCCCGACGGACCGACCAGGCCGATCATCTCGCCGGGCTTCACGTCGAAGCTCATGCCCTTGAGCACCTGACGGACGCCGTCGTAGGCAAACGTCACATTCTCGAAGCTCACCCCGCCCCGCAGCGGTTCGAGGACCACGGCCTCCTCGACGTCGCGAACCTCCGGTCGCGTGTCGAGAATCTCGAAGACGCGGTGGGCCGAGCTGGTCGCGCGGTTCATGATGCGGGCCATCTGCCCGATGATCTCGATCGGACCCGCGAACATGGTCATGTAGAGCAGGAACGACACGAAGGTCCCCGCGCTCAGTGCGGGAATGGTCGTGTTGTCCCCGATCAAGCGCGGAACCGCGAACACCCATACCGTCAGCACCATGGCGTGAACCGCGAGCGTCAAGAGCGGCCAGAACGAGGTCCAGACGCCGTGAATCCGGTTGAACTCGCGCACGACCTCGTAGTTGCGCTGTCCGAAGCGACGCTTCTCCCTGTCTCCCTGATTGAACACCAGGACGACCCGCATCCCGGGAATGGTGTCGGAGAGGATGTCGGTCACGTTCGACCACTTCCTCCAAGCCCGCAGGAACATCTCGTTCATCCGCTGACCGTGGCGGAAGATCCCCCAGCAGAGCAGGGGAACCGGCAGCGTCATGATCAGCCCCAGCCTCCAATCCAGGTAGATCAGGACGGAGGACAGCCCGATCAGCGTGACCCCGGAGAGCGAGACGTCCACCACTCCCAGCGCCAGGAACTCCCAGAGGCGATCCGTGTCGTGGGTGACCCGGGTGATCAGGCTCCCGGTCTTCTTGCGCGAGAAGAAGCTCAGGCTGAGCGATTGCAGGTGCTCGTAGAGATCCGTCCGCAGGTCTCGAGCCACGTATTCACCGAGCACGGCCATCAGGCGCAGGCGGACCCAGGCGCAGAGTTGCCGCAGCAGGTAGGCGAAGGCCAGGCCGGCCACGGCGATCCAGGCGATCGCCGCGGCGCGCTCGACTGCGAGCGCACCCGACTGGACCGGGCCGATCACGGAATCGATCAGGTAGCCGCTCACGTAGGGAGGGATCAGGGCGCAGACGGTGAGCAGGGTGGCGGCCGCCATGCCCAGTGTGAAGTCCCGGCGATAGGGGTAGAGGTAAGCCAGCAGGCGCCACAGCACGGCGATCCGTCGGTGAGCGACCAGCGCCTGCGCGTCCCGGATCGGTCGCGCCAGGCTCTCGAGGTACTCCTCGTCCGGATCGGGCGTGGGCACCTCGGCGCCCTCGAGCTGGCGTTCGAGGACAAAGGCGATGTTCTCGACGGCCTTGCGTTGTCGCTGCGTGTAGCGAACCACCGCCAGCGCGGGCTCGTCCGGCTCTCCCAGGATCGAAAGGACGTTGCAGCTCAGTCCCGGCGTCTCGTACACCTCCCGGATGCGGCTGCGCTCAAAGCTTTGAATCTCGGGCTCTCCGCCGTCGCTGGCGACGCGCGCCACCGCCACGTCTCTGGGGCCGAGGGCGAGCCAGTTCTGCACCAGTCGCATCGATGGGTCGAGGTCGACCATCGCGTACAGCTGGACGGGCTCGTCGCCCCAGCCCTTCTCGATCTCGGACCGAATGCGCGGCGGCAGCGTCGCGGGCTGGTCCGTGTAGCGGGCAACGATCTCCAGGTCTCTGTTCCGTGCCTCGATCATCTGTGGAGTCTCTCTACGCTCTGGGCCTCGGTGGCCCGCTGACTGCTGAGCAAAAAAAAGCCTCTCGGTCATGCACCCGAAAGGCCCGCTCTCCACTCTCTCGAACTCGGGTCCTCTAGGGTGCCTCCCCCAGCACCGACGGGATGCCGTGCGCCAGTACGGGATTCCGGTAACCAAACGCCCGGGTGGTCCGCGCGCCGACGCGCGACCACGGCTGCCCCTGCGGCATCTCGAAAAGAGAGCCGCTCCGAGGCACAGCTGTGCCAAAGAGAGCGAGCATCTGAGTCACCGGAAGAACTGGGGTCTCATGATCGGTTCCGAGTGGGGCGCCAATGTACTCATTCGCCCGTTGGAGTCAACTCCCCGCGCCTTTCCGCTGGTGCTCCGCGCCCACGGACCTAGAATCCGCGCTCCGTGGGGCGACCAGTCACACTCGAGACCATCCGCGAAGCTGCGGACCAGATCCGCGGGATCGTCGCGCGCACCCCGACCGCGCGCTCCCGGACGCTGTCCGAGATCACGGGCGCAGACGTGGTTCTGAAGTTCGAGAACCTGCAGTTCACGGGGGCGTTCAAGGAGCGTGGCGCGCTGGTCAAGCTGCTCTCCCTTCCCCCCGACGTCCGGGCCGAGGGGGTGATCGCGATCTCGCGCGGCAACCACGCGCTGGCCGTCGCCTACCACTCCCAGCGGCTCGGGATTCCGGCCACGATCGTGATGCCGCGCGTCACACCGAACATCAAGGTCGAGCACACCCGCAGCTTCGGCGCCGAGGTGATCCTGCACGGCGAGGGACTCGTGGACGCCAGTGCGTTTGCCTTGGATCTGGCCCGCGAGCGAAAGCTCGTCCTGATTCACCCCTACGACGACCTCGACATCATCCGGGGTCAGGGCACGATCGCGCTCGAGATGCTGGAGGACGAGCCCGGTCTCGACGCCCTGGTCATCCCGATCGGCGGCGGCGGACTGATCGCGGGCAACGCGGTGGCCGCAAAGGGCATCCGACCCGAGATCGAGGTCGTGGGCGTCGAGGCCGCACGCTTTCCCTCCATGAAGCAGAAGATCGCGGGCGAGCCGGTGGAGTGTGGGAGCGCGACCCTCGCCGACGGGATCGCCGTGCGCCAGCCCGGGGAATTGACCCTGCCCCTCGTACGCGAGCTGGTGAGCGAGATCCTGCTGGTCGACGAGGCGGCCCTCGAGGAGGCGGTGCTCCTGCTGCTCGAGATCGAGAAGACCGTCGTCGAGGGAGCCGGGGCTGCCGGTCTGGCGGCGCTGCTGCGAAACCGCGAGCGCTTTCGGGGAAAGCTCGTGGGCCTGGTTCTGAGTGGGGGGAACATCGACCTGCTGCCGCTCGCCTCCGTGATCCAGCGAGGGCTGGTCCGCACGGGCCGGCTGGTGCGGATCCGGGTCGAGGTCCCCGATATCCCCGGAGGTCTGGCGGATGTCACGCGCATCATCGGCGATGCGGGCGGCGGCATCGTGGACGTCGTCCATCAGCGCGCGTTCACCCGACTCTCGCTCCAGACGGCCGAGGTGGACTTCGCGATTCAGGCGCGTGGGCTCGAGCACGTGCACGAGGTCCTGGACGCCCTGATCGCGGCGGGCCACTCCGCGGTTCTGACCTAGTGTCCTAGCCTTGTGGGTCCCGGCGCGCGGGCGTCCGCGCTCGCTTCGCGCACTGCTACGCAGCCCACCTTCGCTCAGGCCTGTGGCCTTCGCTGCGCCCGGCGCTTCCGCGCCGCTTGCGGCCTATCGGCGCTCTCCGGATGTGGAGCGACCTCTGTCAAGGCTCGGTCGGAGGTCCGGGAAGGGGGAGAGCGAGTGGCGGCGGGGTCCCCGCCGTGGTCACTCGACGCAGTACCTCGCGATCAGGGCGCAGCGGGAGTTGGCCCGCATGCCCGCGTGGCTGCGGCCCTGGGCCTCGAAGCTGCGGATCCGTCCGTCGTCGACCTCGAACTTGAGGAGGCAGTAGCCGGGCGCGATCGCTGCCACGGTCGGGTTTGCCAGGAACTCTTGCTCGCGTTTCGCGTCTAGATCCCGTAGGTTACGATCCGAGGTGCGCGCCCGGAGGTCGCCCCAGCCGGGCGGGCTGCTCGCCGGATCCGGGTCCTCCGCAAAGCCTGGCGTCTCCTCGAGCGGGCGGACGTACACCCAGAGGCCGTGGGTCTCGTCCTCGAAATTCAGATCCTCGGGGGGTCCCATACACCTGATGATGTGGCGGGAGTCCAGACCGATCAGGCCGGACTCGATCCGGGCGGCGCGCTCCCCGAACGACTCGCCGCAGGCCGCCAGCGCGACTGCCAGCGCGCCTATCAGGATTGACCTCCGTGCCCCCTGCAACCCCTTCGCCTCCGCCACTAGTGGTAGGATGCGGTTCGTGATAGAGAGCATGACCGGTCGCTAGCGGCTCTGCCAGAAAATCAGCGGCACTGGAATGGGAGATAGATCGAAGTGAGGATGCGAACAACTCGCCGCAAGGCGCCGCTCGCGCTGGTCGCGGGCGTCTTGCTCTTGGGCGCTCAACCGACGGCCCGGGCCGACCAGCTGGACCAGGTCATGGATATTGCCACCGGCATCCAGGTTGCCGCCGCCAAGTCGCAGGAGCAGATCGACAAGCTCGCCGACGACACCGACAAGCTGCTCGGGCGGTATCGAACGGTCAACGAGCAGATCGACTCCCTCCGCAACTACAACCAGCAGCTCGAGACCCTGCTCGCGTCACAGAACGCGGAGATCACCTCGCTCAGCACGCAGATCGAGGACGTGACGCTGGTGGAGCGGGAGATCATGCCGTTGATGAGCCGCATGATCGGGGCGCTCGAGGAGTTCGTCGAGGCCGACGTTCCCTTCCTGATCGACGAGCGCCGCGCCCGGGTCGGGAATCTCCTGGACATCATGGGTCGCGCGGACGTGACGGTGGCCGAGAAGTACAGGCGACTGGTCGAGGCCTACCAGATCGAGAACGAGTACGGCCGCACGATCGAGTCCTACCGCGCGGAGCTCCAGATTGGAGACGGGGCCCTGCGAACGGTGGACTTTCTGCGCTTTGGCCGCGTCGTCCTGATCTACACGACGCTCGACAGCAGCGAGTCCGGCGTCTGGGATGCCGACGGGAACAAGTGGGTCGAGCTGCCGGGCAGCTACCGGGCTGCCGTCCGGCAAGGTCTGCGGATCGCCCGGCAGCAAGCGGCGCCCGATCTCATCGTGCTCCCGATACAGGCCGCACGGTCGGCGTCCGTGCAGTCCGCGCAGGTGTCCAAATGAGGGCGCTCAGAGTCATCGTGGTAGGGCTGATCGCGTCCCTCCTCGGCCCCGGAAGCCTGGGCGCCCAGGAGTCGCTGGACGCGCTGCTCGACAAGGTCAAGAGGAGCCGGGTCGAGAACCAGGCCATCAACAGGCAGCGCGAGGCGGAGTTCCGGACCAAGAAGTCGGATCAGCAGCGCCTCCTGCGCGAGGCCCAGGGCACCCGAGACCGGCTCGAGCGGCGCAGCGAGCAGCTCGAGTCGAGCTTCAACGAGAACGAGCTCCGGATCATTTCGCTCGAAGAGCAGCTGCGCAATCGCCTGGGCAACCTGGGTGAGCTGTTTGGCGTCGTGCGTCAGGTAGCGGGAGATACCCGCGGCGTCCTGGACGGCTCGCTGGCGAGCGCCCAGTTCCCCGGACGCGCCGAGCCCATGGCGGAGCTTGCGGAGAGCAAGGTGCTGCCCTCGATCAGGGAGCTCGAGGGTCTCTGGTTCACCCTGCTGCAGGAGATGGTCGAGTCGGGGAAGGTCGTGCGCTTCGACACGACCGTGGTGCTCCCGGACGGCGAGCAGGTGCAGCGCGAGGTGGTCCGCGTCGGCGTCTTCAACGCGGTGTCGGGCGGGAAGTTCCTCCAGTACCTGCCGGGGACCGGCAAGCTCACCGAGCTTCCACGACAGCCGGCCGGGCGCTACCGCGGAGCGGCACAGGACCTCGAGGACGCGACGGAGGGGATGGTCGCGATGGCCGTCGATCCTTCGCGCGGCTCCATCCTGTCCCTGCTCGTCCAGGCGCCGACCTACACGGAGCGCGTCCAGCAAGGCGGGTTGATCGGCTACATCACCATCGCCCTGGGCCTGTTCGGCCTGGGCATCGTCGTGGTCCGCTTCCGCGTCCTCTGGAACACGGGTCGCGCGATGAAGGCCCAGGAGAGCTCTGACAAGGCCGATCCCGGTAACCCGCTGGGCCGGGTCATGCAGGTCTACGAGGAGTACGGGACCGCGGACACCGAGACCCTGGAGCTCAAGCTGGACGAGTCGATCCTGAAGGATGCGCCCCAGCTGGAGCGGGGCCTCACGACGGTGAAGGTGGTCTCCATCATCGCGCCGCTCCTGGGCCTGCTGGGCACGGTCACGGGTATGATCCTGACCTTCCAGCAGATCACGCTCTTCGGAACCGGCGATCCCAAGATGATGGCGGGCGGAATCTCGCAGGCCCTGGTCACGACCATGATCGGGCTCAGCGTGGCCATCCCCCTGACGCTGCTGCACAGCTGGCTGCGCGACCGCAGCAAGGGGCTGATTCAGGTTCTCGAGGAGGAGAGCGCCGGAATGGTGGCGCGCCGGGCGGAGGCGGAGCACGCGCAATGAGCATTTTCCTGGACCCGTGGATCTCGATCCAGGAGTTCATGGGCAGGGGCGGTCAGGTTCTGGTCGGGATCGCCTTCCTGACGTTCTGGCTGTGGACCCTGATCGTCGAGCGCTTCTGGTACATGCGGAACGGCCATCCCCAGGAGGTCAAGCGCGTACTTAAAATCTGGGACGAGCGCCAGGAGAAGTCCTCCTGGTACGCGCACCAGATCCGCAGGGCGCTGATCTCGGAGGTCTCGGCCCGGGCTCACCACTCGGTGGGGATGATCCAGGCGCTGGTGGCGCTCTGTCCTCTGCTGGGCCTGCTGGGCACCGTGACCGGGATGATCGAGGTCTTCGACGTCATGGCCATCACGGGCAGCGGCAACGCTCGAGCGATGGCCTCGGGCGTCTCCAAGGCGACCATTCCCACCATGGCGGGGATGGTCGTGGCGCTCTCGGGGCTATACTTCAGCGTGCGTCTCAAGCAGTGGGCCGATGACGAGGAGGAGCGCACGGCCGATCTGCTGACGCACGAGAAGGTGGTCCATGGCTAGGCGCCGCGCCAGTCAGTCCGGCGAGGAGGAGACCATCCAGCTGACGCCCATGCTGGATGTGGTCTTCATCATGCTGATCTTCTTCATCGTGACGGCCACCTTCGTCAAGGAGTCCGGAATCGACGTGACTCGGCCCGTGGCGGAGACGGCCGAGCGGAAGATACGCGCCAGCATCCTGATCGCGATCTCGAAGTCGAACGAGATCTGGATCCAGAAGGAGCGCGTCGATATCCGCTCGGTGCGCACCAAAGTCGAACGGCTGCTGGCCGAGAATCCGAAGGGTTCCGTGGTCATCCAGGCGGATCGGAAGTCCCGGAACGGGCTCTTCGTGAAGGTCATGGACCAGGCGCGGGCGGCGGGCGCACAGGAGATCGCCATCGCAGCGACGGAGGGCCCGCTGTGATTCGCCGCTACCTGCCGTCGGTGGTCCTCGGTGGCGTCGTCACCTTCGGGCTCTTCTTCCTGATGCAGTCCCTGATCGCCTACGGTTCGGCGGGCAATCAGGACGAGGTGGTCGGCACTGTGATCGACTTCGTGATGCTGGACGAGGAGTCCGAGACGCAGACGAAGAGGCGGCGCGCCCCGCGCAAGGTGGTCGAGGAGCGGCCGCCAGAACCGCCCGACATGGACATCCAGAGGGCGCGCATGCCCCAGTCCCAGACGAACATGAGCTTCGGGAGATTCGACTTCGGCGACCTGGCGGGTGGGCCCCACATTGGCGGAGCCCCGACCGACGGCGACATCCTGCCGCTGGTGCGGATCGAGCCGCGCTATCCGGCGCGCGCGCTGCAGCGCGAGATCGAGGGCTGGGTGTTGCTCGAGTTCTCCATCACGCCGGCGGGGACGGTCGTGAATCCGTTCGTGGTCGACTCGGAGCCACCGCGAACGTTCGATCGAGCCGCTCTGCGGGCCGTCTCGCGCTGGAAGTACAAGCCGAAGGTCGAGGACGGTCTGGCCGTCACCCGCCACGGTGTCCAGATCGTGTTGACCTTCCTGCTCGAACGGGATTGAACAGGAGAGATCCTGCGATGATGCCTACGAGATTCCCCTGTCTTTTGGCCCTGGTCGGCGTGGTAGCCCTCTCCGCGCCGATTCTCGTCGTGCCCGGCCCCGATGGGGAGGCCGTCGCGCAGCGTAGAGAGCGGCGCAAGCCGCCCGAGACGAAGAAGGTCAAGGCGGTTCGCGAGTGGGCGTACAAGCGCCTGACGCAGGCCCAGGATGCGTTGGCCTCGGACGACTACGCTACGACGCTCGCGAAGCTGGAGGAGATGAAGCGCTCGACCCGGCTCAACGAGCACGAGATCGCGCTCATGCACCAGACCTACGCCTACTACTACTCCGAGAAGGAGGACTTCAAGGGGGCGCTCCGGGAGTTCGAGGCGGCCGTCGCGACCGGCGGGCTGCCCACCGCCGTGGAGCTCAGCGTCCGGTACAACATCGGCCAGCTCTACATCATGGACGAGCAGTACCACAAGGGCATCGACACGCTGAACGAGTGGCTCACGCTGGTGGAGACGCCCACCCCGGATGCCTACATCCTGCTCGCGAACGCCTGGGTACAGCTCGAGGATTACGAGAGGGCCGTGCCGTATGCGAAGCAGGCCGTCGACATGTCCGTCAACAACCCTCGCGAGGGCTGGATGAAGATGCTGCTCTCGCTCTACTTCCAGGTCGAGCGCTATCCCAAGGCGGAGGGAGTCCTGGAGAGGCTGGTCCGGCTCTGGCCCAAGAAGCAGTACTGGATGCAGCTGTCGTTGGTGTACGCCACGAACGAGAAGGAGCACGAGGCGCTGAGTGCGCTCGAGGTGGCGTACGGCGAGGGCTACCTGACGGAGAGCAGGGAGCTCGTGAGGCTGGCGCAGATGTACCTCTTCCACGAGATTCCGTACCGGGCGGCCAACGTGCTCGAGAAGGGATTCCGCGACGAGCGGATCGAGGAGACCGAGGACAACTACGAGCTGCTCGCGAACAGCTGGATCCGCGCCCAGGAGCTCGAGCAAGCGCTGCCCCCGCTCGGCAGCGCGGCGAATCTCTCGGAAGACGGCAATCTGTACATGCGGATCGGCCAGATCCACGTCGAGGCGGAGAAGTGGAAGAACGCCGAGCGCGCGCTCTCCACGGCCATCCAGAAGGGGGACCTCGACCGGCCCGGGCTCGCGAATCTGCTGCTGGGCATCGCACAGTTCAACAGTGGCAAGCTGACCGCTGCCAAGCGGTCCTTTACCCGTGCCGCCAAGTACGACAGGTACAAGAAGCAAGGTCGACAGTGGCTGCGGCACATCGCCCAGCAAGCCTGACGCAAATCTGCGTCTATCTCTAAAGCGCGGCACGTAATCTGCCGATCCCTCTGGAGTCCCCTCCGGAGGGAGTGGCGTGCGGCAGGTCCGGCGTGCGAGCGTACTCATCCTCTGTGTGATCATGACCGCCTGCGCCGGTGGATATCCCGGCGAACAGGCGTTCCGCAGAGGTGAGCACCGCCTAGCCGCGGAGCAGGGATACCCCGAGGCGCAATGGCTCCTCGGAAACACCTACGCCCGTGGGCTCGGCGTCGAGCCGGACCTCGAGGCGTCCGTCCGCTGGTACCGCGCGGCGGCGGAGCGAGGCCACGCCCGGGCAGGTTACGAGCTCGCTCTCGCCTTCCAGCAGGGGCTGGGGATCCCCCGCAGCATGCTCGAGGCAGCGCGCTGGTTCCGGACGGCCGCCGAAGCGGGCGATCCCGATGCTCAGTTCGAATTCGGGAAGCTCTGCTTCGAGGGGCGCTGGGTGAGATTCAACCCCCTCGAGGGAACACGCTGGCTTCGCCGCGCCGCGCGGTCGGGGCACGCCGACGCCGAGGCCGGACTCGCGTACCTGTATCACGTGGGAGTCGGGGTGGGCCGGCAGAACGACGAGAAGGCCCGGGAGTGGACGGAGAGGGCTGCCACGCACGGACACGTAGGGAGTCAGAGCACCCTCGGGGGCCTCTACGCCGCAGGTCGCGACGGGACGCGCGACGACGAGCGCGCCGTGTACTGGTGGCGACTCGCCGCCGAAGCGGGAGACCCGACTGCCCAGGCCAATCTCGGCTCGATGTACGCGCTGGGCCGGGGCCTGGAGCGCGACGTGTCCAGGGCACTCGACTGGCTCCGCCGAGCCGCCGCAGGGGATCATGCCGATGCACAGTTCAATCTCGGCCTCATCTACCTGAGTGGGGATCCGCTGCCCCGGGACCTGGCCGCCGCGCTGAACTTCTTCCTGGCCGCGGCCCACCAGAAGCACTCGGGAGCGGAGAACGCCCTGGGTGCGATGTATGCCGGGGGGCAGGGAATTCCCCAGGATCTGAAGCTCGCCATGAGCTGGTTCCAGCGCGCCGCCAGCCAGGGCCATTCCGGCGCGCAGATGAACATCGGAACGTTCTACGCGAACGGTCTTGGCGAGGCCCGGGATGATGCCAAGGCCGCCCGCTGGTTCAGGCTCGCAGCCGAGCAGGGGGAAGCCGTGGCACAGGCCCATCTGGCCGACATGTATGCCGCGGGTCGCGGTGTCGAGCGCGATGAGCTCGAGGCGCAACGCTGGCGGAACAAGGCCAGGGAGGCCGGCGCGTCGAGCGGCTCGGGCGCCTTGATCGAGGTGCCCGCGAGCCCCGACCGCGACTAGACCACCTGCTGAGAACTGTGGTCTAGGGTCCCCGCTCTATCCGC